>JAFSMW010000045.1 GCA_017447745.1 Thermoguttaceae bacterium | reverse complement strand
GAGCGTATCGGTTGTAAAGAACAGCCCCGCCTGACGATGAGCCGACTTGTACTTGTAACGGAACGCGAAGAACGGAAACGCCTGAGCGTCAAACGCGTTTTTCGAACTCACCGGCAGCGTTATCGTGCAATCCGTCCCGATGGGAACGAACCGCGTCAGCTTCGTCTCACGCAAGACGTTTCCCTGCCCGACAGACATCAAGGAAACGTCATCCCCGCCGTTGAAAATCCAGCTGGGGTTAGGTTCATCAGCCGTTGCCGCGTTACATCCAATTATCAATAATACAACAATAAAGACAATCCGTTTCATGATAAAAGTCCTTTTAGTTGCGAGTTGCGAGTTGCGAGAAATCTTTTTGTGGCGCTTTGCGAACTATTGCCTACTGCCTACTGCCTACTGCCTTCTCATTACTGCCTACTGCCTCTTGCCTATCCTTCACCGCCCTATCCAGTCTCACCCTCATCAGGTTATCCGCAATAACGTTGTCGTCTTTGCTGAGTCCTTTGCGAATAACGCGCATGTTGTCGCTTTGAAGGGGGCCGAGCTGGACGATTTGCATCTTCGGCATTCCGTCCTCTCCGACGACGTAAACGAACCGTTCAGACTGGTTTGTTCCCAGACAGTCTTCCGGAACCAGCAGAGCGTCGTAGGGGTCAGTTACGCCCACGCGGACGTGGACGGTCATGCCGGGCTGAAACTGTCGTTCGCCGCTGAGCAGTTTGGGATTGGGGCACACCGCGCGAACGAGCCGGGCGCCGGTCGAGCGATCCAGAATTGGAGCGTGATAGTCGATTTTCGCCTGATGCGGAAACCCGTCTTCATCGGACAGCCGGAATTCGACGGCGTTGTCCAGGTCGGCGTCCGGGTTGCTCTCCCGCCGGGCGACGGCAATCTTTTTGAGCTTTTCCACTGAGCTTTCGTCGATATTGAGATAGATGTAAATCGGGTCAACCTTGACGATTTTAACCAGGGTCGTGGAATTCGCGCCGGCGTTTCCCTGAACCAGGTTCCCAACCGATTCCTGAGCCGCCCCGACGTACCCGTCGATGGGCGCGTAAATTCGCGTGTAATTCAAGTTGATTTGAGCGGTTTTAATCGTCGCCTTGGCAACGGCGATTTGAGCGTCACACTCTTTCAGGTTGAACCGCGCCAGGTCGTAGTCCTGTTTGGAAATCGCCTTTTGCGGCAGCAGACTTTCCGCCCGTTCGAGGTCGTTTTTCAGACGTTCCCGCCGCGCCTCGAGAACTTCCAGCTGCCCTTGAGCGTTGAGCAGCGCCGCCTCGTACACGTCCGGGTCGATTACAAACAGCAGCTGCCCCTCTTTGACTTCGGAGCCCTCTTTGAGATTGAATTCCGCCGCATCGCCGCCCTGTTCCAGCTGAGCCGTTTCTTCAATTTCTCTGGTAAACGCCTTGCCGGTTTGAGGGTCGGTTTTCATTGACGCGTCTTTTTTGAACGTGCATTGAATCAGCGTCCCGGAAACGCGAGCGCGGACGTCGACCTGGTCGTAGGGGAACATTCGCCCGACGAACTCCTCGTAGTCGACAACCTGCCGCTGCGTCGGATGAATAATCTTAACCGGCAGGGCTTCCGCCGGTTTGCGAGCGTCGACTTGAGCGTCTTTCTTCTGAATACAGCCGGACAGAACCAAGGTAACAAACGTGAATAATAATAATCTGGTAGTATACATGGTATTTGGATTAGGCAATAGGCAGTAGGCAGTAGTGATGGAGCGTTTCTCGCAACTCGCAACTCGCTACTCGCTACTCTTAAACCCCCAGCCGAACAACATCATAATTACGGAATAAAACACCGGGGTGAGGAAAATGCCGAATATTGTAACGCCCAGCATGCCGGAAAAGACGGCGACGCCGAGCGTAAATCGCATTTCGTAGCCTGCGCCGGCGGAATACAGCAGCGGGACGACGCCCAAAATAAACGCCAGCGAGGTCATGATAATCGGGCGCAGACGCAGTCGGCACGCTTCAAGCGTCGCCTCGGTTCGCGTCATACCTTTGAGCTGCAAGTCTTTCGCAAACTCGACAATCAAAATGGCGTTCTTGCACGCCAAGCCAACCAGAACGAGGAACCCGATCTGGGTAAAGATGTTCATGTCCAGCCCCTGCAAATTGACGCCGTAGAGCGAACACAGCAGGCACATCGGGACGACGAGAATAATCGCCAGCGGCAAAACGAGGGACTCGTACAGCGCCGCCAAAACGAGGAAGACGAACAGGACGGCAAACGCGAAGACGTAAATCGCGGTGTTGCCCGCCTGCTTTTCCAGCAGCGACAGTTCCGACCATTCAAACCCGACGCCCTGCGGCAGGTTCTCTTCGCACAAGCGCTCCATTTCCGCCATCGCCTCGCCGGAACTTACGCCCGGCGCCGGTTCGCCGTTAATTGCGGCGGCGGGGAACATGTTGTAACGCGGCAGGGTCAGAGGGCCGGTGCAGTCTTCAATTGAGCAAATCGAGCCGAGCGGAACCATCTCGCCGTCGGCGTTTTTGACGTGAATCCGGTTCAGGTTGACGTCCTGAGCGCGGAACATCGCGTCCGCCTGCGCCTTGACCTGGAAATTTCGGTCCAGATACGTAAAGTCGTTGACGTACTTCGACCCGAGGAAAATCTGTAACGCGTTGAATATCTCGTCGAGACTGACGCCCATATCCATCGCCTTTTGACGATCAATATTGATAAACTTCTGAGGCGAGTTGGCTCGGAACTGCGTTTGCAGGTTTTGGAGTTTGGGATTGGCGTTGCCCAGTTCGATGAGGTTGTCTGCCACCTCTTGCAAGGCGGTAATGCCGACGTTGCCCTGATCTTGCAGCTGGAGTTTGAACCCGGACGCCGCGCCTGCGCCCATGCCGTCGACGGGAGCCGGACGGTTGACGCGCACCAGCGCTTCGGGAATCTCGATTTCCGCGCGCCGGACAAGTTCTTTTCGGATGTCGAGGTCGGAAAGCCCCATCTTCTTTCGGACGTCAAACGGTTCCAGAATGACCAGAATCGTCGCCATGTTGGAAACGGTTCCCGACCCCATCGCAACGCCGCATATTACAGACACCGCCCGAATCCCCTTGACCGGCTTGACGCTCTTGTCGTTGGGATCGCCGAAACAGATTTTCTGGAATTTCAGACACGCTTCTTCCGTTCTGTCCAGCGACGCAGAGTCTGGAAGCTGAACGAGCGTCATCAAGTACCCTCTGTCCTGTGACGGCACAAACCCCGTCGGGGTCGAAGAGAACATTCCGTACGTCAAATAGAGCAGCCCTGCGTAAACCAGAACCATAATAAAGCTCAATTTGAGCAGCAGGCGAACAAGCCCCACGTAGGCGGTCGTCGTCAGCTTGAACGTCCAGTTGAACAGCTTGAAAAACCAGCCGAGGAGAATATCCATCAGCCACGTCAGCGGGTCGCGAGTCGTTCCCTTCGGCTTGAGCAGCAGCGCCGACAGCGCGGGGGAAAGCGTCAAAGAGTTAAACGCCGACAAGACCGTCGAAACGGCAATCGTCAAGGCGAACTGTTTGAAGAACTGCCCTGTTACGCCGGACAAGAACGCGCACGGGACAAAGACGCAGCTTAAAACCAGCGCAATCCCGACCAGCGCCCCGGAAACTTCGTCCATGGCAACCCGCGACGCTTCTTTGGGGGACAGCCCGGACTCCATGTGACGCTCTACGTTTTCGACAACGACAATCGCGTCGTCAACGACAATTCCAATCGCCAAAACCAGACCGAACAGCGACAGCGTGTTGAGCGAAAAGCCCAAAACGGTCATCGCGATAAACGAGCCAATGAGCGAAACGGGAACAGCCAGCAGAGGAATAATCGCCGCGCGCCACGACTGCAAAAACAGAATCACAACCAGCGCGACGAGAACAATCGCCTCCAAAAGCGTTTGTTTGACTTCTTCAATCGACTCCGAAATAAACGGCGTCATGTCGTAAACGATTGTATACTTCAGCCCAGGCGGGAAAGACTTCTCCAGCTCCCGCATTTTGGCGCGAATCCCGTCCGCCGTTTTCAGCGCGTTGGCGCCGGGAAGCTGAGAAATCGACAGCGAGCAAACTTCGGTATTGCGGTAGATTTCCCGCCGGTATTCGCCGTTCTCGTCTTTATGTTCGTCGTCGCGAAACGCCAGGTCGCCTTCGATATAGTCGACAACGTCGCGGCTTTTGGAGTCCAGCTCAATTCGGGCAACGTCTTTGAGCAGAACCTTCCCGCCGTCCGCGTTGGTGCGAATAACAATCTTCCCGAATTCGCGTTCGTTGACCAGTCGCCCCTTCGCCAAAAGAATATACTGAAACGGGGTCGATTCCGTCATGGGCGGCTGACCCAGCATCCCGGCGGAGACCTGAACGTTTTGCTTGCTGATAGCCGCGGACACCTCCGACGCCGACACGCCGCGCGTCATCATCTTGTCTGGGTCAAGCCAGATTCGCATGCTGTACTCTTTTTCCCCGTTGATGTTGGAGTCCCCAACGCCGTAAAGTCGGGCGATGACGTCTCGAATGTGAAGCCGGTGATAGTTGCTCAAATAGAGCATGTCGTAGTACGGCTCGTTGTCCTCGGGATTTTCAAACGTCTTTTCGTGATAGTAGACGTTCCCGTCTTCGTCAACGTCTTTTACAAGCTTGCCGCCTTCGCGAACGGTTCCCTTTT
>JAFSMW010000044.1 GCA_017447745.1 Thermoguttaceae bacterium | reverse complement strand
CAAGCGTCTACAATAAACCACTTGGAAGACGCCTTGCAATTATGCAGTTCTTCCAATATGGCGTTAACATTAATGGAGGTTTTCTTTAAATCGTCTTCTGAGTCCGTTCGAGTGTCCTCAACGGCAAAATAAGAGACGTTGTCAATTACAAAACCATGACCGGCAAAAGCGATGAAAATCTGGGAGTTCTCGTCTGCCACACTTAAAATCTCTTTAAAACCGGCTTCAACGGTTTTTTTGTCGGGATATTTTCCGATCATATTGCCGGTAACGTACATTCTAATATTTTCAGACTCAAACCCGAGTTGAAGCAGTTTTTCCTGAATTAACTGAATGTCCGCCACGGCGCATTCCAGCTGATTCAAGTCCAAATAATTATTAACGCCTACTAAAAGAGCGTATCGTTTTCCAGTTTCTTTCGCTGCTTTGGAATTGGAATTGCCGTTTCCTCTGGCTTTAGAAGTCTCCGTGTTGTTTTCCTCGGGAACTTCTTCCACTTCCATCAGGTCGGGGTCTTCATTCTCAAGCGACTGAATGAATTCCTTATCTTCTTTGGAAAGTTTTTCATACGGATATTGGTAAAGCTTTCCGTTAGAAGAACGAATATAAATCGAAGTGGAATCTGTCGGATTGAATTTTTCAAACGTCCCGGTCATGATAACTCGTCCGGAGACAGATTTCCATTGTCGTTGAGCGTTTTCCTCAGCGAAAACCGAAAACGCAAAACCAATAAACAAGATCAAAAGCAAACATTGAAGGCAGAAACGTTTCATTGAATTTACTCCTGAATTTCGAGGAATAGTAAAAGTTGTTTCAATCGACGTAGTTGATTCACGTTAATAAACCATAAATCCCTTAATGTCAAATTCTACAAAAAGAAAAACGTTTGTCAATGGTCAGAAAAGAATTTCTGAATATATTTCAATAATCTTGAATTTCATATTTAAAGTTTGATTTTGCTTGCGATTCGCAGTATACGAAAAAAGACCCTCTACTGGGAGGGCCTTTTTATTGATCTTCTACGTCTTCTATGTAGTCAGAATAATGAATTCCTGTTTAGTCAGACGTCCATTTCCGGCTTTTCCGGCAAATGACGAGGGTATTTTGGGATTTCCATTGGAGGAAGCGGGAGCTGATAGGTTTCCGCCCAGACCTCGCGCTCTTCCGGAGACGCATAGTAGCGGAGCCAGATATCCGGGTCGCCATTGATGTGAGCGCAGTCCCAACTCATGTATTTTTGCGTATAGACCATTTTTGCTTCGCAAGGAAGAATGTTACACCAGATAACCCAATACAACTCTTTGTCGGAAAGATGATCGGTAAATTCCAGAACGATGTGTTTTTCAAACAGCTTATGAAGAATACAGTCCAAAATGCCGGGCACATCTTCATCGCGGATTCTGTCAGGACGAGGAGGACAAAGCGGCGGATTAAACCAACGATAAATCGGCTTCAACGGCGCCTTTTCCCATTCGAGAATATCATATAAATACTCGTTTTCAGCTTCCAGAGACAAATGTGAAAGCAAACGTTTATTGACTGAATCGTCGTTATATGGCTCTAGCGCATCTCGAAGAGCCAAGTTTCGCAGCTGCGCATCAACTTCGTTTGATTTAAATGACGTTCCCATACCTGCAATCCGAGGGAAAAAGGCGCTCTGACGCTTGTAACGCAATTTATCCGGATGTTGTCCAGTAAAAATACGTTTATAATAATTGCGAATTCCCAAGATGCGTTTGCGTCTTTAACGACTTGGGTGAAATGGATTTATTGAATAGTCTTGTTTTTCCGTTTCTCGCTTAAAACAATACATAATATGTTAATAATGTAGATAAAGTTTTAAAAAACTGAAGGGGAAAATACCCCGTTTTTTAAAAAACTTGGAAATACTTTGCGCTATAATCGATATAAGACGTTCATTTAACGTATTGTTGCTTTTTTGAAACGTCATTTTTCGACGGTTTCGGACGATTAAATCGATTATTTCGATAAATTAACCGAACCAGGACTTGCCCTTGCTGCTATAATTCAGAGACGAAAAAGCATTATGAAAAGATACTTTTATTTAGCGTTAGGGACGTTTTTGATTCTGCTGGCGTTTGAATGTCTGATTATTAATCGGTTTGTATTCTGCTGGGAACCTGGCGCATCGACCGTGCAGGCGGTTTCAGAACTTGCGTCTGAAAACCCGCCCAATTCGTTAAGCGCCTACGTTCCGCCCCCATGGATGCCGTGGAGCCTGTTCTCCCCGGGAATAATCGTTATTCTATACGGATTGGCGCACGATAAAAAAGGCAGCTAAACAGGTTACTGTTCCGATTTCAACTCATTAACAATAACGTCAACAATTTCGTCGTAGGAGAAGCGACCGACGAGCTGTCCTTTCTTTTTCAGGTTGACGCATTCCGGTCCGCACCAGACGCCCAAGTCGGCGTGATCGGATTCCCCGGGGCCGTTAACGCGGCAGCCCATGACAGCAATCGTAAACTTGCGTTGGGCGGCGAAGGCGGTTGCCCTCCGGATTTTTTCAGCCAGCTCGACAAATCGGCTGTTTTGAACCCGGGCGCAGCTCGGACACGATATAATATTGAGTCCGTTGGGATCCCAGGCGTTTTCCGGCGTGAATTTGCCCGCTTTGACGTCTTCCAGGAGCTGTTTGCCTGCTTCGACTTCCAGATTCTTCTCGTCAGCGGGGACGGTAAGCGAAATTCGCAGCGTCGCGCCGATACCCTCTGCCAGGAGCTTTTCCAACGCCAGCCGGGATTTGATAATCCCGATTGGCGGCGCGCCGGCTTCCGTAACCCCCAAATGCAGGGGAATGTCCGGACGAGCCGCAGCGAATTTTCGGTTGGCTTCCAGAGTCAAATAGGGGTCAGATTCCTTGAGAGAGACGCAATATCGGGTAAATCCGATGGAATCGAGGAACTGAGCGTGTTCCAGCGCGCTGTCGAGCATGGGGGACAACATATCGTCCGGGGCGAACTTGTCCTTCTTAGCAGGGTCTACAGAGCCGCTATTGACCCCGATTCTCAGCGCGCAGTCGTTTTTCTGAGCGACGTCAGCTATATATTGGACTTTCTCCTGCCATGGGCGGGACGGTTCAAAATGGTACAGGTGCCCGGGGTTGTACCGGAGTTTATCGACCCAAGGAGCCGCCAGTTCCGCCATGCGGTAGTTTTCCTGCAAGTCGACGGACAAGTTTACCTGCCGGGCGTCCGTTTGCGTCAGACGTCGAATCTCCGGCAGAGCCGCCGCGTCTTTGGGGTTGTCGACCGCAATGCGTACCAGTCCCGCCCCGGCGTCGTAAAGGAGGTTCGCCTGCTGGACGACTTTCTCGACGTCGTACGTTTTCACCGCACACATGGATTGAATCATTACCGGGTTTGACCCTCCAATAACGACATTTCCTATTTTTACTTCTCTGGTTATCATCTCTAATTAGTATAATTGGATGTATTATTGTTTGATTTTTCTGTGAATTTTCGTTTTTAAAAGTTTCAATTAAACGGTTAGGTAAACCTTGACGATAATAACTTTGTGAAAAACGGAAAAATTTCACGATTTTTTAATTTGGGAATAAAATACGTTGTATACTATTTATACCATAAATTCAAAATAACGTCAAGGATCAAACTTTGACGAATTTACAACGTATATTGCTTTATAAGCATTAATTATTTTGGAGAACACTACCGTGGATCAGGAAATTAACGTATTGGCTTTGGTTAAAGGAACGGAACGCTTTGTATTCCTTTTCGATGACGAAAGCCGCAGCGAAACTTTGAAAATGCTCGCCAGATACGCTTCCAACCCGGATTTGAGCTTTACGTGGTACGACGCCGCCGTTTTGAGCCAAAAAATTCGTCAAGAGCCAGCCTCTATGGAAGTTGCTGCCCGCGCTAACGCTGATGCGAAGCGTTAAAAAGCAATCTGTCTGAAAAAGCGCCTGTATATTCACAGGCGCTTTGCTGTTAATATAGTTCCACCCTGGTTTTGGTTTCCTCTGCTCTGAGCGTTACTGCCATGAATCCAACTCTGTCTTCCGCAATTGGATCTTTTCTGTCGTATCTGGATGTTGAACGCAACGCGTCAGAGTACACGAAAAAAAGCTATCGGGAAGACTTGTTTACTCTGAATTCGTATCTGACAAATAAAAATAATGGTCGCTCTGTGCAGGTAACGGCGATTACGACGCCGCTCTTGCGCGGGTATGTTGCATGGCTGTCAGAGCAGAAATACGAGCCGTCAACCATCTCTCGCCGCCTGGCGTCGTTGAGAAGTTTCTTCAAATTCTGTCAGCGGGAAGAAATCGTCGACCAAAACCCCGCGGCGCCGTTGAGAAATCCGCGTCAGCACAGAAGATTACCGCATTTTCTCTCAACAAAAGAGGTCAATCAACTTCTCATGGCTCCGCCGGAAGGAACCGTTGCCGGAATTCGCGACAGGGCGATTCTCGAAACGATGTACAGCACCGGCGTCCGCGTTGGAGAGCTGGTCGCGCTGTCGGACGACGATGTAGACGAATCACAGCAAATTATTCACGTTCTGGGCAAAGGGAAAAAAGAACGCATCGCGCCGCTGGGGTCATTTTGCCTTCGCGCGATAGCGGATTGGCTGGAAGTGAGAAACGTCAACGTCCCGGAAGGCGCGCCGGTACCGCTGTTTACGAACAAGTTTGGAACTCGCCTGACGACGCGCTCCGTTGCTCGAATGCTGGAAAAGTACATAGCTCAGACGGGCTTGGACGATCGAACATCGCCTCACACGCTGCGACATTCGTTCGCCACCCATTTGCTGGACAACGGCGCCGACATCCGCTCCGTTCAGGAACTGCTCGGACACGCCAATTTACAGACGACGCAAATCTACACCCACGTCAGCGCCGCCAGTCTCCGCGCCGCTTACGAGAAGGCGCACCCGAGAGCAAGAAGGCAGTAGGGAATAGATATTATATTCCTAGACAGGTGCGTTCAAAATTGTGGGGCATGAAAAAAAGGCAAGAGTCTTGAAACTTTTTCGTAGCCCCCAGATTTATCTGGGGGACTAGGGCGAAAACTCTCCTAAAAGCTTCGCCCCCATACCCCTCCCGCGCCCCCAAGGGGGGGCGGGAGGGGTATGGGATTTTTGCGTTAATTTATCATTCTCCCTTATCCCTTTTCCCACGCCTAAAGGCGTGGGTTACGATACAGCTTCTTATCTCACCTATTTTCGCAATCCAAATTTTATCGCACCCTCCTAGACTAGCCCGCAGGCGTGCAAAATGTGGTATGCAATTAGCCCAACGCCGACAAGGCAAAGAATAACGTATAAAAGAATTCTGGAAATCTTTTCATTGCGTTCGCGCTTTTCCTTATCGGGATCAACAGTTTCTATTGTAACAGTCTGACGCGGTCGACCGTTGTCGTCGATTTCATCAACCGTTGTGATTTTTATGTTTTGCGGTTTACGATAGTTTTCCCAACGAGATCCTCTTGACATTTTAGGCTTATGTTATGGCTTATGAAATAATATGATTGATATAGATGCCTTAGCCTATACAGATAAGGCTGAAGTTAGTTTGTAATAATTCTCCTTTTCCTAGATTATCCCGCAAGCGTATAAAATAGCGTAAGTAAACAGAAAAGCGACAAGAAAGCAAAGACCAAAAACCAAAATGTTTTTGGCAATCTTTTTATCGCGTTCTCGTTTTTCTTTATCGGGATCAACTGTTTCAATTGTAACAGTCTGACGCGGTTTTCCGTCATTGTCAAAATCATTAACAGTTGTAATCTGGACGTTCACTGGTTTTGAATGATTCCAAAAACCCGGCGGTTCACAAATAAATAAAATCATGATGGACGTAAAATGGCTTTTGAAATAATCCTATATATTCAGATGTCTTAGGTGACACAGACAAGGCAGTAGGAATAGCAATCTCGCTATTGCCTACTGCCTACTGCCTATTGCCTCACATCATTTCACCACAAAATTCACCATCTTTCCGGGAACGATAATCTCTTTGACAATCGTTTTCCCTTCGAGTTGTTTGGCGATTTTTTCTTCCGAGACGGCGGCGGCGCGCATGGCGTCTTTGTCGGCGTCGATGGGAACGGTAACGACAGCTTTCATCTTGCCGTTAATCGAAACGGGGATGTCTTTGGTCGATTCAACCAGCGCCGATTCGTCCCACGTCGGCCAGGGTTCGTACGCCAGCGTCGTGTCGTGTCCGAGAGCCTGCCAGAGTTCTTCCGCAATATGCGGCGCGAACGGGGACAGCAGCAGGACGAACTGTTCCAGCGCCTTTTTCGGTCGGACGGTTTCTCGAGTAAAGAAGTTCGTGAACTCCATCATTCGGGAAATAGCCGTGTTGAACGCCATGTTTTCAATGTCTTGCGTAACCGCCTTGATCGTCTTGTGCAGGATGCGTCGCTGTTCTTCTGTACAGGCGACGTCCTGAACCGCAGAGCAGAGTTCCGTTCCGTCCGCTTCTTCGTCAACGACCAGACGCCAGACGCGGCCGAGGAAGTTGTGAACGCCGCCGACAGCCGTTTCCGACCACGGTTTGACGACTTCCAGCGGGCCCATGAACATTTCGTACAGACGCAGCGAGTCGGCGCCGTGTTCTGCAACGACGTCGTCCGGGTTGATGACGTTGCCGCGGGACTTGGACATCTTTTCGCCGTTTTCGCCCAGAATCATGCCCTGGTTGACCAGCCGCTGGAACGGTTCTTTTGTGGAAACGTATCCGCGGTCGTACAGGACTTTATGCCAGAATCGGGCGTAGAGCAGGTGCAGAACGGCGTGTTCCGCGCCGCCGACGTACAGGTCAACCGGCATCCAGGCTTTTTCAATCGCCGGGTCGACAAACGCCTTGTCGTTTTTCGGATCCAGATACCGCAGATAATACCAGCAGGACCCAGCCCATTGCGGCATCGTGTTGGTTTCTCGGATGTACTTTTTGCCGTCGATTTCCTGATACAGCCATTCCGCCGGCGCATGTGACAGCGGCGGCTCCGGCTCGTGCGTTTCCGACGTATGGAGCGCTTCTTTCGCCAGTTCGGAGACGTCGAACTTCTCCATTTTCGGCAGGTCGATGGGCAGCTGGTCCGCCGGGACGATTCTCATCAAGCCGGTGCGTTTGCCGTTTTCGTCCAGCTCGTGGAGAATCGGGAACGGTTCGCCCCAGATGTGCTGACGGGAGAACAGCCAGTCGCGGAGCTTGTAGTTGACCGCCTGACGTCCAAATCCGCCGTCGGCGACAAACTTGGTAATAATCTTTTTGAATTCCGCCGTAGGCGTTCCGTTGAACTGTTCGGAGTTGATAGCCACGCCGTCGGCAATAAACGCTGCGGTTCCGGCAAAGAGTTCTTCCTTCGCCTTTTTGTCTTCCTCGGACGTAACCTGCGGGTCAACGACCGGGATAATCGGCAGATCAAATTTCTTCGCAAAGTCGAAGTCGCGCGTATCGTGAGCGGGTACCGCCATAATCGCGCCGGTGCCGTAGGAAATCAGGACGTAATCTGCAATCCAGACGGGAATCGGCTTGCCGTTAACCGGGTTGATAGCGTAGAATCCCGTAAAGACGCCGGTTTTGTCTTTGTTGAGATCCGTTCTGTCCATCTCGCTTTTATGAGCCGCTTCTTCCTGATACGCCTTGACAGCCGCCGCCTGTTCGGGCGTCGTCAGCCGGTCAACAGCAGGATGTTCCGGCGAGATAACCATGTACGTCGCGCCAAAGAGCGTGTCGGGACGCGTCGTATAGATTCTCAGCGAATCTTCGTCCGGCTTTTTCGGGAATCCGGACTGGGCGCGCGCCGCTTTCCAGGCTTCGTACTTGGACTTGTCGCCGATGTAAAAATCGACTTCTGCGCCGATGGAACGGCCGATCCAGTTTCTCTGCAGCGCCTTGACGCCTTCGGGCCAGTTGAGCAGTTCGAGGTCTTTTTCCAGCCGGTCAGCGTAGGCGGTAATGCGGAGCATCCACTGACGCATGGGCATGCGGACGACCGGGAACCCGCCGCGT
>JAFSMW010000043.1 GCA_017447745.1 Thermoguttaceae bacterium | reverse complement strand
CGGTTCTAGAGGAAGTTTTTTATTATCATTCCGTGGGTTAAAACCCACGGCTAGGGACATTGAACCGCTGACGCGGTTCTAGAGGAAGTTTTTTATTATCATTCCGTGGGTTAAAACCCACGGCTAGAAACATAGAACCGCTAAAGCGGTTCTTAATGAAGCGCTTCGCGCTGCCGCCCTTTATCAAACGCATGACAACATTTTATATCGAAACGGTCGGATGCCAAATGAACGTTCTGGACAGCGAACTGGTTGCCGGTTTGCTGGTTCAGCATGGCTATACGCCCGCTGCCGACCCGAAAAAAGCGGACATTCTGTTGTTCAATACGTGTTCCGTTCGCGCTCATGCGGAAGACAAAATCTATTCCGCCCTCGGACGTCTGAAAAACGTCAAGGACTTTCACCCGGAACGGATTTACGGCGTAATGGGGTGCATGGCTCAAAAAGACGCTCAGCAAATTGTTAAACGCTGTCCTCACGTTGACCTTGTCGTCGGACCGGGGAAAATCGCGCATATTCCCGATTTAATCGAAAAGATCAAATCCGGGCAGACGCCGCAGATTCTAATCTCTGAAGATCGCCGCGGGAAAGATCAGCATGAAGTTGCCGCAACGTTTGAGCAGTACGACCCGCAGCGCATTGCAGGGCTGGACGAAGTTCATTCGCCGGACGCTGATCCCGTTCCCCGATTTCAGGCGATGCTGAGAATCATGCTCGGCTGCGACAACTTCTGTACGTACTGTATCGTTCCGTACGTTCGCGGACCGCAGCAAAGCCGCCCGATTGGCAAAATCCTGGACGAAGCCAAACAGCTTCTCGACAACGGCGTGAAAGAGATCATGCTTCTCGGACAACGCGTCAATGCGTACAAGTACGAAGAAAACGGCAAAACGTATCAGCTGGCAGACGTTCTTTACGCGATGGCGGAGTTGCCCGGCTTGCAGCGATTGCGATTCGTAACAGGAAGCCCCAGTCACGTCGATACGCCGCTGCTGGAAACCGTTCGAGACATCCCAATTGTCTGCCCGCATTTCCATATACCAGCCCAGAGCGGGTCGAACGCTATGCTCAAAAAGATGAATCGTGGGTATACGGTTGAGCAGTATCGGGACATGGTCAGCGCAATCTATTCCATCGTTCCCGGCTCGTCCATAACCAGCGATTTTATTGTCGGCTTTTGCGGCGAAACGGAAGACGATTTCCAGCAAACAGCGGATCTGGTTCGCTGGGCGAGATTTAAAAACAGCTATATTTTCAAGTACTCGCCCCGCGAAGGAACGGTTTCCGCCCGGTCGTGGGCTGACGACATTCCAGACGAAGTTAAACGCCGACGCAACAACGAACTTCTTGCCATTCAAAACGAAATCAGCTTGGCAGACAACCAAAAATTCGTTGGAAAGACGGTTGAACTGCTCGTCGAAGGTCCCAGCAAAACTGCGCTCAAGCTGATTGCGTCAGACGGAGACAATCAGCAAATTCAGATGTCCGGCAGAACGCCCTGCGACCGTATCGGCGTCTTTAACGGATCGGAATCCCTTGCTGGTCAGATTGTCAAAATAGAAGTTGAGCGTGCAAGCAATTTCACGCTCTTTGGAAAGCTGGTCTGAAAATAGCGTGACATTGAAGTCAAAATTCGTAGCCCCCAGATTTATCTGGGGGGACTAAACAACGCTTTTCTCCCAAACGCTTCCCCCCAATTCACTATCCCCGCCCCATTTGGGGGCGGGGATAGTGAATTGGATTATACGCGAAAGAATATTTGCTATATATCAGATTCCCACGCCTAAAGGCGTGGGCTACGATTTCATATTTATCGCGTTTCTGTTACAATGTCTCTACAAAAAAACAGGTCGTCTTTTTACAGACGACCTGAATTCCGTATGTTTATTTTTTAAGATTGCAAATCAGTTTCCAACCGGGGCGGCGAATTTGATTTTTTCTGCAATTCGGACGACTTCGCCGTTGGTGTCTCGATAGCCAGTAACATACGAAATACATGAAATAACGTATTCGTATTTGAGTCTGAAATCGCAGGTGAGTTCAACTTCCGTTTCTCGGGCAACTTCCGGATTGGGACGACCGTCTTTTGAAGCGACCTGTTCCAAAATGAACTTTCTCAGCTTTTTCAAGCCTTCCTCTCCACGTCCCATAGGTTTTTGACCTGCATAAACTTCAACCAGTTGCCCGTTTGAAGCAGAGTGAAGTCGTATTGCGATGGGCGGTAAAGGCGGAGTGCTTTCATCGTCTATTTTACCTTCAGCCGGAGCCATTGGCATTTTAATGCTAAAGTCGCCTTCGGGAGTAACAATCTTGAATGACATGACGAAGAAGATCAACAGCTGGAATACGATGTCGATCATCGGGGTCATGTTAATATTGAGTTTTTCGTCATCTCTTTTTTTTCTAGCCATATTAAAGACCTCCTGTTACCTTGCGACTTCTTTGGCGCGAAGTATGAACTTTTCGTATCCAACGTTCTGAGCAACGCCGACAACCTCTTGTATTCGACCAGTTTTTGCGTGCTTGTCGCCGCGAATAATAACCGTAGACGCTTTAGGTTCTTTACCCATTGATTTACGCACAGTATACTCCTTTTTGAGCATACCTTCGAGGTCTTTTAATCTGGGGTCTCTTGCAGTCTGAACTCCGTAAAGAACGTTGCCGTTCTTTTCAACCTGCAGAGTAATGGGACCCTCTGGCGGGAAGTCTGGAGTTTTTGCCAGTTCGCTGGATGGCAAATTGATTGCCTGGTTTTGATCCGCTTCAGTAAAGTTAATCAAAACCATAAAGAAGGCGATAAGCTGGAACGTCATGTCAATCATGGGCGTCATGTCAGCTTCAGCTGTTTCTTGTGGTCTTGGTTTTGCCATGGTATATTAAATGGGGTTAATAGTTTGCGGAAAAAATGAATTATTTGAGCCAAAAACTGTAAAAAGTTTGACTACAATATCTGACGTGATCCAATTTCCACAGTTCAACGTTCAAAATCATTTACCGCCGCGGAGCAGTTGATCCATAAACTGTTCGCCCTTAACGCTGATGTCGAAAATAATCTTGTTGACGTGGTTTTTCATCAAGGCAAAGAAAATCGACGCAGGAATCGAGAAGATCAACCCGACCATGGTCGTAATCAGAGCCATAGAAATACCTTTTGCTAACTCAGACGGTTTCGGCGTTGTAGCGGAGTTAGCAATAACGGAGAAGGACGCGACCATACCATCGACCGTACCGAGCAACCCGACTGACGGGGCGACGGCGGCAATCAAACCGACATAGGAAAGCTGATGGTCAAGCTTCATGGATTCCGAAGCGATCACGTCTTCCATGGCTTTCTGAGCGGCGTCGCGACCTTGCTGCAAACGCGGCAAACCGGCTGCCAGAACCTGAGCCATAAAGGATTCGTCTTCGGAAACAAGTTCGTAAGCGTCGTTGAAACGCTTTTCCTGAATGGCTTCGTCGAAACCTTGTACGATCATCTCTGGCATCAACACGCTTCGACGCATTGACAACGAGTACTTGAATACGAAAGCAATGAACAGGAACGAAATAATACCGAATGCGATGACGTATTTCCAACCCAAAGCGTTCCACAGCCAGACGAGAAAGTTTTCCTTTTTAGGGGCTGCATCTTCGTCTGCGGCGGCAGCGTCGTCTGCTGCTACAGCAACGTTGGCTACGCTAGTCGTTACAACTGTAACGGTTCCAGCATAAAAGGCAAGAAGCAGAGCGGAAAACAATAACGCTCCGAGCGATCCGCAAGTTAAAAATCTAAACATGACGGTGAATCCTCCGAAATTCTAAATTGTTAATAGGGGAGTCCCTAATTCTGGAATATTATTTGGCGAAACTGAAAAGCCCGTTTGTGTTTTACGGGAATGCATGGGGGAAACGCCTGAAATAATATTGTCTCTCAAAAAATTCGTTTTACTCTACGAATATCAAACGGTGATTAACAGGAAAAATATTTTGGCTTCCCCCAAATGTCAGCCGAAACTTTTCTACAATACTTTATTTATTTTACTCTATTTCCCATTTTAACAAGGGGGGTTATCGTTCTTTTTTCAAAAAAAATGTTTTTTTATGAAAATGAACGAATTTTTAACATCGAGGGAAAACGCCCCGAATGTTGCGCCTAAAATTAACAGTAATCTGTCGGCGGTTCTTGGGAAATAAACGAACGCCAGCCGTCAAGATGTTCCTTGGACAAGCTGTTTTCTCGAGTGAATTCCGTTTCAATCTGTCGACCGGCGACGGAAACGCGGACGCGAAGTCTGCCGCTGGGGTCGTAATCGAACAAAACTTCAATCGGCGATCCGGGCGGGAGATTTGGCGGAAGCCCCGTAACGGTGCATTGACCAATATAGGTGCAATCGTCCGGAGAGGAGCTTTCGCCTTCTACAACCTGAACCATAACGGATTTTTGATCCTGCTTGGACGTCTTGAAAATACGCCGAGCGGTAATTGGCAATTGGGTGTTGCGCGGAACAATAATTCCGTTGCGTCGACGCCCGGTTTGCGGGTCTCGACCGATGACGCCCAAGCTGTGCGAGTTGACGTTTCGGATTTGGAACGCGCCGGGGTTGCCCATGTTCTGATCGAGAATAAGCCCTGCGTGCAGCGCGGCTCCCTGAGCGACGGCTTCGTCTGCCGCGACGCCAGCGTCTGGAACTTTCCCGGAAATCTGCTGAAGCATGGAGCGAATCATCGGCATGCGAGAAGAACCGCCGACCAGCAGAACGCGGTCGATATCTTCCCAAGAAAGCCCGGAAGTTCGCAGCGTTTGCTCTGCCGTGAACCGGGTTCTGTCGACCAAATCCAATGTTGCCTGTTCGAATTCCTGACGAGTAACTTCAATTCGGCTGAATTTGCCTTTATACTCGCAGTTGATTGTACATTTTTGACGGCTGGTCAGAGTGCGTTTTGCGTCTTCGCATTCTCTCCAAAGACGTCCGCGGGCGACTTCGTCTTCTCGAGGGTCTATAAAATGCTCGCGAATAAAGCCGTCGACAGCCAGATCCAGCAAACGCTGATCCCAGTCGTATCCGCCGAGTTGAACGTCGCCGTCCGTTGCCAGAGCGATGAACTGATTGTTCTCGATACGCATGATGGTAACGTCGAACGTGCCTCCGCCGAGGTCGTAGACCATGACGTTGCGTGGCTGATCGTAGCCCTGCCCCAGAAATCCCTGCTGATAGCCGTAGGCGACAGCGGCGGCAGTTGGTTCGTTGATGATGTCCATCACTTCCAAGCCAGCCATGTACCCTGCGTCTTGAGTCGCTTTTCGGCGTACTTCGTCAAAATAAGCGGGAACGGTGATGACGACTTTTGAAAAGTTTCCGATTTGAGGGATCGCGTCTCGTCGTAATTTATTTAAAATGAGAGCTTCAATGACTTCAGGCGGATACTGCTTGTTTTGCAGAACCTTATGAAAGACTTTGTGTCCGATGTCTCGTTTTGCGCATTCCGCCACAGCCATCGGCTCGATAGCCATTGCCTTGAGAGCTTCTTTGCCGACAATCGCTTCGTTCCCCTCAAACAGAGCGACAGACGGCGTTGTTAAATCGCCTTCTGCGTTAACCAGCGTGATCGGCCGACCCATATTGTCTAATTTTGCAATAACGGAATAGGTCGTTCCCAAGTCTATGCCGACAGCCGGGATATTTTCCATACTCATATTTTTATATACGTCTACGTAAACTAATACAGGCGATTTATAGCGATTATAATCTGATAGTATGCAATTTCACGAGCTATATGAGCAATTAACGTCAAAACGGAGAGCAGTTTACAAATGAATAGCTAATAGGCTAACTGCGAAAACGCCGGAGCCAATTTGTATATTACCCCTTCAACATTGATTTTGCTTCTCGCCTGTTTCTATTATCATACACTAAAATTTTGGTAATTGCAAGTTTTTCGAAAGAATTTTTGAAAAATTTTTTAAAAAAACCGAGAAAACACTGGAAAAATTATCATGAATCAGTTACAATATAAATAATTAAAAGTGGTATTGGGCGAAAGATTGCCTTTATATTTTTTCCTACCCCATTATTTAAAAAGGAGTTTTTAGAATGACTACTCGTCGTGATTTTTTGAAGACAGCCGCCGTCGGCGCGGCTGCCGTTAGTACGCTTTCCATAGCTCGCAGCGCTCACGCGGCTGGTTCCGATATTCTCCGCATCGGTCTGGTTGGCTGCGGCGGACGTGGAAACGGTGCGTTGGCTAACGCGATGGAAGCGGATGAAAATACAGTCGTTACCGCTTTTGGCGACCTGTTCCCGGAAAACGCTATGGGTTCGTTCAATCGATACAAGGACAATCCCCGCTGCAAGGCGACTCAGGACACCGTTTTCTCCGGTTTCGATAACTACAAAGGCGTTATTGAAAACTGCGACGTTGTCCTTCTGGCAACCTCGCCGCATTATCGCCCGATTCATTTCGCCGCGGCGGTTGAAGCTGGCAAACACGTCTTCTTTGAAAAGCCCAACGGCGTAGACGCGGCTGGCGTTCGCTCCTTCCTGGAAAGCGGCAAGAAAGCGGCGGAAAAAGGCTTGACCGTTATTTCCGGTCTGTGCTGGCGTTATCACAAAGGCGTTGTCGCCACCATGAATCAGGTTCTCGACGGCTTGATTGGCGACGTTCGCGAAATCCAGTGCACCTACCTCACCGGACGTCTTTGGACTCGTCCAAAGCATGACGGCGACACCGAAATGATGTTCCAGAACCGCAACTGGTACAACTTCGCCTGGCTGTCTGGCGACTACAACCTCGAACAGCACGTTCACACGCTCGACAAGGCATTCTGGATTCTCGGCAAACCGGAATCCGCCTGGGGCTGCGGCGCTCGTACTCTCCGCGTTGAACAGCCGGCTTACGGCGATATCTACGATCAGATGAGCGTTACGTTCAACTATCCCAACGGCGTTAAAGTCCATTCGTTCTGCCGTCAGATCAACGGCTGCTTCAACGAAAACGAATGCCGCATTCTCGGTTCCAAAGGCTGCGCCAACGCTCTGGGAAAGAACATCATCGACCTCAACGGCAACGTCATTTGGAAGGCGGACAGAAAAGAAGCCAACTGCAACATGTACGTTTCCGAACACGTTGCCATGTTCGATTCGATTCGCAACGGCAAGGCGAAGAACGACGTCGAATACTCTTCCTACAGCACGCTCATGGGCGTTATGGCGCGCGAAGCCTGCTATACCGGACAATGGCTCGGCTGGGATCAGGTTCTCAACTCCAAGAAGGTTCTCGCTCCTGCTGAATACACGCCGGAAGCCGTTCCGCCGTGCGCTCCGATTGAAGGCGCGACCTACGCCCCGGTTCAGAACATGTACAACGTTCCGCTTCCGGGCGTTACAAAGTTTGAATGATTTGACTTCCCCTCCTTTGAATGTTGTTTCCGGGATTAGAGCTTTTCCTATTCCCTGAATTCGTTAAACCCTTTTTCTTCCCTCCATTTTATGAAGGGAGGGAAAAGGGGTTTTTACGAGGTATTTTTAACGAAAGGTTTTTTAGAATGACAAATCGTCGTGATTTTTTGAAAACCGCGGCTGTCGGCGCTGCCGCCGTTAGTACGCTTTCGATAGCCCAAAGCGCTCACGCCGCTGGGTCGGATACGCTTCGCGTTGGTCTGGTGGGCTGCGGCGGACGCGGTCGAGGCGCTTTGAAAAACTCTCTCGATGCGGATCCCAATACGGTCGTTACCGCGTTTGGAGATCTGTTCCCTGAAACCGCTCAGCGAACGTTTGATCAATACAAAAATAATCCGCGCTGCAAGGCGACTCAGGATACAGTCTTTTCCGGTTTCGACAGCTACAAAGGCGTCATTGAAAATTGCGACGTTGTGATTCTGGCGACCTCGCCGCATTACCGTCCGATTCAATTTGCCGCGGCGGTTGAAGCGGGCAAACACGTCTTTTTTGAAAAGCCCAACGGCGTAGACGTCCCCGGCATTCTCTCTTTCCTGGAAACAGGCAAGAAAGCGGCGGAAAAAGGGCTGACCGTCGTTTCCGGTCTGCATTTCCGTTACGACAAACGCATCGTTGAAACCATGAACCGGGTTCTCGACGGCATGATTGGCGACGTTCGCGAGATTTCGTGTTCCTACTTGACCAATCGTCTGTGGACTCGCCCCCGTCAGCCGCAGGACACCGAAATGATGTTCCAGAACCGCAACTGGTACAACTTTACGTGGCTTTCCGGAGACTACAACGTCGAACAGCACGTCCATACGCTCGACAAGGCGAACTGGATTATTGGTCTGCCGCAGTCGGCGTGGGGCATGGGCGCTCGTTCCGTCCGCGTGGATCAGCCGGCATACGGCGACATCTACGATCAGATGAGCGTTACATTCGATTATCCCAACGGCGTGAAAGTGCATTCGTGTTGCCGTCAGATTAACGGCTGCTTTAACGAAATGCAATGCCGCATTTTGGGAACTAAAGGACACGCCAGCGCGATGGAGTACAAAATCATCGACCTGAACGGCAACGTTCTTTGGAGCTTTGACAGAAAAGCGCGCGTCAACGACGGGCACCTTGAAGAGCACATCGCCATGTACGATTCGATTCGCAATTCCAAGGCGACCAACTGCGTTGAGTACTCCTCATACAGCACAATTATGGCAATCCTCGGACGCGAGGCGTGCTATACCGGTCAGAAGCTTTCCTGGGAACAGATTCTCAATTCCAAAAAGGTTCTGGCTCCGTCGGCATATACGCCAGACGCCGTTCCGCCGTGCGCTCCAATTGAAGGCGCGACCTACGCCCCGGTTAAGAACATGTACAACGTTCCGCTCCCGGGTTTGACGAAGTTTCAGTGATTTTTTAATCCTCAATGGTTACTCAAATTGACCTGTCGATACCGACGTTTAAGGACGGCGGCGGAGTTCGGGCGTGGACAATCGCTCCGTTCTTCTTCAGCCGTTCCAATCGTCT
>JAFSMW010000042.1 GCA_017447745.1 Thermoguttaceae bacterium | reverse complement strand
TTTAGTCCCCAGATAAATCTGGGGGCTACGATTTTTGAATTGTTTTTATTTCCCACGTCTAAAGACGTGGGTATAAGAACAGAGTAATCAGAAGGTTTCGAAAAGGTTTCAAGACATATTCCCTTTCCATGCCCCCCAATTTTGAACGCACCCTTACTCATTTGCGCTGCCCCGCCCCTATTGACAATATTCTCCGTTTTGATATATTACTATAAATACTTGAATTCAGTTGCGAGCGTAACTCAGTTGGTAGAGTGGTAGCTTCCCAAGCTGCAAGTCGCGGGTTCGAACCCCGTCGCTCGCTTTTCGCCTTTGCCCCGTTCGATGGCAAAGGTTTTTTTATTCTCCCAAACGTCTTCCCCTCCAGATTTCCCCGCTTTCGTCATTACATGTCAGCTGACAGTTCCGCCATTCATTCTGACGAACTATTGTCCGGTTCCGCCCCTGCCGTCGTTCGGCTTACCAGTCGAGACAACAGGGCGCTGACGCGTATTATTTTCTGGATGACGCTGCCGGTGTTTTTTGAGCACATTCTCGGGCTGCTGGTTTCGACGTCCGACTTCCTCATTACCGGCAAGTTTCTGGCGAAAGAGCATCTGGCGGCGGTCTGTTCATCTGGATACGTGGTTTGGGGTCTGCAGAGCGTTTTCACGTTCGTTTCCGTTGGCGCCACCGCCATGACAGCTCGGTATATTGGCGGCGGACTTCCGGAGAAAGCCAATCGCGCCATGCATCAGGCGTTTAACGTCGGCTTGGGACTGACGGTTTTAACGCTGGGGATTTGGTTTCTCTTTTATCCTCAGATTATCGCCGGGCTTCATCTGGAAGGCGAGGCGAGCGCGCTGGCGGCAAAGTACCTTTGGATCGTTCTGCCGACCATTCCGTTTGTGATGATAACCTCTGTCGGAACGGCGTCGCTGCGCGGAGCGGGCAACATGGCTTGCGGACTGTGGATCATGATCGCCGTCAACGCGGTCAACATTCTCGTTTCGTGGAGTTTGGCAACCGGCATTTTCGGGCTGCCCAACCTCGGGTTTACCGGCGTCGCGCTGGGCACGGCAAGCGGATTTATTGTCGGCGCCGTCGTTACGCTCGTTCTGGTTTTTCGCGGTAGCTACAGTCTGAAAATTCGATGGCGAATGTTCAAACCGGACTGGCGCATTATTCGTCAGCTGCTCTGGATTAGCATTCCCGCCGGCATTGACATGATGACCATCATCGGGTGCCAGCTCTGGTTTTTGGGACTGATCAACTCGCTGGGCGTAACAGCGTCGGCGGTGCATGGGGTTGCGTTGAGAGTGGAATCGTGGGGCTTCGCGCCGTTAAACGCCTTTAGTATGTCCGCGACGACCCTGGTTGGGCAGTTCCTCGGGGCGAGAAAGCCGGAAATGGCGGCGCGTTCGACGTTCATAATCATGGGTCTTGCCGCCGTGTTTTCCGTCTGCGCCTGTTCCGTCTACTACTTTGGCGCGGAAATCACGCCGTACCTGTTTTTGAAGTCGAACCAAACCGCGTTGGCAAAAGCCTGCGTCCCGCTGCTGAAACTGATCGCGTACTGCTCGCCCGCATGCGTTGTGATGATGACGCTTTCCGGAGCCCTGCGCGGCGCTGGCGACACCCGAGTTCCGATGGTGATTTCCCTTATTGGGTTCCTGTTCGTGAGAATCGTCCTGACGTACGTCCTGGCGTTTGACCAGTTCACCGTATTCGGAACGACGTTCCAGGGGCTGAGCATGGGCGTAACCGGCGCCTGGATCGGCATGACGACCGACATCACCGTCCGCGGCATCCTGCTCACCTTCCGATTCTTCCAAGGCGGCTGGAAACGCATTGCGATAGAATAATCTTAACGGGTCTGCGCATTATCCCCGCATTGATAAGGCTCGCTAATCTGGCGATTGCTACAGATATAATTTTGAACTCAATCCGCTATTTGATCAGCAGTTCCGGGTCAAGCGGATGTATATCTCTGGGGTCGAATGGAATTGGAATTACTCGAATTTCGCCCAAGCCTCTGCCGTTTGGATTATCGGCGCTTTGTTTGCTGGAATAAGTGTTTTGCAACTGTAAAAATACGTCCTTAAAGATAGCGTCAAATACTTCAATTTGAGGCGTCAAGAGCGATGAGTTATTACTGGTTTTATCCTGAAAACATAAAATGATGTTGATGCGTTGAATATCCGTGTCGGGAATGATGTTTTTGTCGTTCAAAGCCGCCAGAAGCTGATCTTTCAATTTGTCCGGTTCCGTTTCTCGAGGTTTGCCCCAGTCCCACGGACGCTTTTCTGACAATTTTTGAAACGCAATATTCTCTTTTCCTCTGATAAACAATCGCAAAATCAGATTTGCTTTGCCATCGCGTTTATCATAAGAATTACTCAAGGTAATTATCCAGTAAGTAATTTCTTTTTCTGTTTGCTTTTGTATGTCGTGCTGAGTTTGAATAAAATCAATAATTCTTTTTGTAATGTCTTCTTTTGACGACTCGCTATTATTGAAGACGATTCTGTCCAGGACGCTGTTGAAATCTATACTTTCGCCAACAAGATGAATATCGCTTTTTATCTTTTTGAGTTCTTTATTCCGGATTTCCAGTTCTTCTTTTACAAGACTGTACTGTTCAGATTTCTCCGCCAGTTCATTTGTTTTTTGAGACAGCTGGCGATATAATTCTTCATTGTCTGACGCCAGCTTTTTATTGGATTGCGCTAGATCTCTGTTCTCCGTTTGAAGAGGATTTACCTTCTTGTATAATTCAGAATTTTCCGATTGCAAATCAGCAACGCTTGATTCGCATTCGGAAATTTTTTGATCAGTTATATTTTTAAACTCTATAGCCTGAGCAAAAAACAGGATAATAAGTATATCCAGCATGGACGTCATGTTCATTACTAATCTTGCTCGTCGCATTGCTTTCTTCCATGGTAAATGTTTTGTTTCAGGTCGTAGAGCGAAGATTCAATTTTTGATGGGATCTCGTCAAGTTCATGCAGATATGCATAGAAAAATGACAGGATGATCGTATGGGAAATCCCGGCGATAATTCCCCAAATCGTTGTTATTACCGCCGTGCTGAACGAATCCATCAGTTTATCTGGCTGAATAATCGAAAAGCTGACGCCCATGACGGTTCCCAAAATGCCGAGCATCGGATATATCGAACAAATTTCCGTTAAGAAATTCAAATAATTAACATACCGTCTTCTAAGCTTGTACGAATCTCCTTTCGAAAAAATCGTGTTTAACAAACTGACGTCTTTAACCGGATACGATGGGATTTCGCGAATCCACCATTCCAGCTGACTGATATCTGAACTGCCAGAGTCTGGTCCTTTTCCCTTGGGGACGACGCCTAAAATGTCTTTGGCAAATGAATTCTGAAGAAACAGAAGCATTTCTTTTGCTCTGGCTCTGCGATACCAGCAGCAATAACACAACGCCAAAAAACTATAGGCTAAAAGGACAGAAATTACGCAACAAATTATCTGACCTGTAATATCTGGCGGCCACCAATACTTAATCATAATCTCACCAAAATATGTTTAAATGTCTTTAATAATAAATGCGAATTATACTATTAAAGATTCGATTTAAAATATTGTTATCGTTTATTGTGAGTTTTCAGAAAATCTTCGACGACGTCGCGATATTCATCTTCGTCATAGCTGACAAACTCAACTTTTTCGGCGAATTCGGACAAGGAATCCGTAAGAATCTGATTCAGATCGTTTTTGTTTTGAAACTGAACTTTTTCATCGTTGTCGAAAACGAGATAATGTTTCTGATCGCTTTCAACGTATTCGATTGAAATTTTACGGACTTTTGGAGTTTCCACAGTAGGTTGTTCTTGAGGAGACTCTTTGATTACGGCGTTAAGAGTCTTTTCCGAATCTGCGCCCGAATTCGAATTGTCCTTGGAACCGGTCCCGCGCAAACCCGAAAAAAGAAATAAAGCAACGCCTAATACCACCACGACAGCAGCTGTTCTAACTCTAGGCATTTTTAAACCGAATAAAAAAGTTAAAATGTTAAAAAAACAATATCGTTACCATATGTTATTATATATTATATTCTTTAAATATTTACAATGCAAGGGGGGAGCGACGCAAATCTTTGAAAATATTTCAAGATATTCAAGCAGATCAAGCCGGAGGATAAGCTATGTGAATAAGCTTGTCAACGGTAAGATGAATGCTCTATAATCAATAACCAGATAAATCTGTAGATTAAGAAAAACCATGATTAAGAAAAACCAGTCAAGGAGAAAGCCTCCTCGACT
This sequence comes from Thermoguttaceae bacterium, assembly GCA_017447745.1. Taxonomy (GTDB): domain Bacteria; phylum Planctomycetota; class Planctomycetia; order Pirellulales; family Thermoguttaceae; genus RUG11551. The sequence goes on along the minus strand of JAFSMW010000042.1, from coordinate 33,849 downwards.
GGTTCTGGCGCTTATCGCGGCAATTGAGGCAAGTTAGACCATTCGATCTGATTTCCGTTGCGAACCCGGTCAGAAACGATGTCGATCATTCCCTGCAAATAGCGATGTTGGTCCGCTGAATCTGCAAAATGCTTATAGGTCATATAAATTGCAGGAATAGCAACGATAACAAGAACTACGCCACCGGTTACAACTGTCATTGTTGCTCCACCTGCCGCCATGCCTCCTCCGCCTGCGGCAAGGGCTCCACCGCCCCACCAGGCTAAAATAGCATTCGTCATTGCAGCTCCGCTTAAAGAAGAAATTGCAACATGGGTTGTTGCCGTTGTTCCCCAAGTTACCGCAATTGCAGCCATAACTGCAGGAGTTGCAAAAAGAGCTCCTGTTGCAGCCACACCAACTGCTGCGTTTATGTTAGCTTGAGTCAAAGAACAGTATCCCATAGCATACATGCCGTATGCCATCAAAACTCCGGCTACGCTCCCGCCTCCCAATGTACTTAAGGCGGTGGAACATCCTAATGCCTGCAATCCGGAAGTCGCCGCCAATCCAACGGCAGTAGACGTTCCAGTTATCAACGTTACAGCTCCCGTTTGTCGCCAATCAATCTTTCCAGTTGTCAGATACTGCGTTAAAGCATCCAAAACGCCTGCAATAACAGTTGCCGTTCCAATAGTAACGGCTATTCGGACATAAGTTGGCATGACTTTGGGTTGTATACAAACCTTATTAAAATATTCGGGATCATTGCAACACTGTTCAACCATCTTTTTTAATGTGTTTTTACTGTATTTGGGCAAACCATAAACGTTTCGCTCTTCGCCAAGGGTTCGAATTGCCGCATGTCGAATTGCGCGGCGATATTCTACTGGCAATTGATCGAATGTTCCTTTGATTTGCTTTCCTGATGAGACGATATTTCCGTTCGCATCCAGATTTTTGATAGTAATAACGTGTTTTCCCGCTTCTGCCTTATAGGTAAACAAACGCGATCTATATGCAATCTTCCCATCTGCCGCGCTTTGTAAATAATTGGCTGTTGTGGCAATTTGACGCCGAACCTGTTCTGACGTAACGCTTGGATCATGTGAAAAATAGGCGTAACCTTTAGGCGTTTTCCACAAAACAGCGCTGGTTTTATCGTTTATTTGAACATTGATCTGTTTTGAAAGTTTAATTCTTTTAGGAATGCTTTTTGAACGAATCAGACGATTTTTGCCGTCTGATAGGGATGTACCCAATTTTCGATACGAATCAGCAGTTCGGGAAAGACGCGGGGCTATCCACTCTGAACTCATTTGTTTGCCGGTTTTAGTATATCCCAATTGAGCAGAATTAACTTTTGCGTCTGCAACTAATAGCGAACGGGGATTGCCTAACGAATCCATCTTGATATATAATCCGTCAATACCGTTTCTTCCAACGGCTGTTGGAGTCAGAATGCCCCAACCCCCTGTATGCTTTAAAACTGAGCTTGTAAAAACGCGATTCATCATCAGTTCGCCCAAATCGCCCTTGATATGGTTCAGAGCATACGTTGGCTGACTGGACGAAAAATTCAGCGTTGGCGCCAGTACGGAATCGCTCAAAAAAGCGGAATTGTGAGCGGTTGCAACGCCAGCGACGACAGTTGTTGTTACACTTTGCTTAAATGGTATATATGGTTTGTTTTTTTGCCTGTCTTCAGCTGCAAAAGTTGATTGAACCAGAACCAAAAAGCAAATAATCGTCAGTATATGATTTTTCATGGTGGTCATGAATATTTAGGAGTTCAATAATACTTAAATTAAAATTGCGACGGTTGAACTTTGGACATTTCAAACATTTTAAGCAATGTATGCCCCATATTTCCTTGTTCAGTCCATGATTTTTCATCTTTAACAGGATTGAGCTGGTTTGATGCAAGATACTTGTTCAAAACTTCCTGATAGCAACGATTAACCTCACTGGTCATAAAGCGCGTATCAATAGGTCCTAAATTATCAATCAATGCGTTAGCAATCGTTTCTCGACCAGCTTTGCCATTCGCAACCCAGCCAATCGCTTTGTACGCTTCATCATTTGCCGTTTTTATTCTATTTACAGCCCACTGATTATATGACTGCATTTGCTTTTCTGACGATTCTTTTAGCCACAACTGCATTTGCTGAATCAATGCTGAAGCATTTTGAGCTTTGAATCCATCTTTCGCATAATCAATCGACATGTCGCCAACGTACTTTTCAGACAGTTTGGGAAGCAACGCCTGCAATTTAGCCATTTCCTTTTGAATCAGCTTCAGACGTTTTTCCATGTTTCCATCGCCATACGTTGACGGATAATTTGAAGCAAAGCTTAAACCATTAAACTCTTTAACAAACTTCTGGTGTTCAACATAAAATGCGTCCCAGAGAACCTTTGATTTATGATCTACCACTTCTTCGCCAAGTTGCTTTAAACCCGCATACAAAACAGCGACGCTTTCCTGACGGGTTTGATCCAACTGCGGAGCCATAGCGATAATAGAACGCATAATCTGTTCACATTCCTGGAGCTGGTAAGATGCAATGTCCAAATATGCCGGGTTGGAAAGACCGGTATCAAGGGATTGACGAACGCTGGCTTCCAGTTTTTCAAGAGCGCTTTTCAGTTCGTCAAATGTATCGGAGGAATCGTCAGCAACGTCGTCTGCTTCTTCGGCGGAACCTGAATCAGAGACCGTATCGTTCTCCAGCTTATCCCTTTCAGCGGCAAGTGCGCCCAACCATTGGGAAATCTGTTCCACCTTGTCGACTGGAACAGTAGAAATCTGGTTTTGAAGAAACGATTCCAAAGCCGTGTAATAGCTGAACTTCTCCTCTACGTTTGTTGATTTATTGATTGCGTTTTCGATAACCTCACGATATTTTTGAATAACGGTCATGTTGCCGGGATCTTTACCAAGCGCGTTAACATAATAGAAGGTTGCGAGACGAATGTTTCCCTTTTCAACGCATTCATTTCCCTTTTGGAATGACGTTTCCCAGTCTTTTTGCGAACTGGAAACCGTTTCTGTAATCGAAACAGAAGTTGACGACGGCTCCTTTTTTGGTTGTGGAACGGCATCTGGCTCAGAGACGTCTGTTGAAGTTTCTTCCTTTTCTGGTTGAGAGACGGTTTGGGGTTCTGATTGAGGAACGGTTACCGTTTGGTTATTATCCCCTTTTGGAGAATTGGGTTCATTGCAGGAAACACAACAAGTCGCAAGACCAGCAAATAAAAGCATAATGACATAACGAGTCATTTTTTTCATAAAAAACCTCCTAATATGGAATGTTAACATGTAAAATAATTAAACGCTATCTTAATTAACGAATAACTTTTAGATTTGTTACGAAAATTTTATAAAAACGAATCATTTTTTCATAAATTTTTGTAACATTACGAATAATTATATCCTTTATATAATGAAAGTCAAGTAGATTTTATAAACTTAAATCAGATATTAAATATATTTACGTTCTTGACAAAAACATTCATATGTAGTATCATATAAGCGGATTTTAAGATAAATCCAACGGGAGTAATCTGTAATCAGCAGAGTCGGGTATTCTGCGATTTAAATTTTTAACCAGTATGAGGAATCAATATGAAATCAAATTTATTTTTACCCATAGCGATCGCCCTTGCTTTTGGCGCGGTTGTCGTTTTGGGCATGTTCTTTGTTGTTTCCTATAACGGTTTGATTCAGAAAGACGAAACGGTCAAGCAGGCGTGGAGCGACATCGACGCTCAGCTTCAGCGTCGGGCGGAACTGATTCCCAATCTGGTTTCGACCGTCAAGGGATACGCCGCCCACGAGGAAAAGATTTTCACTCAAGTCGCCCAGGCGCGTGAGAATCTCGTCAAGGCAACGACTCCTACAGACAAGGCGGCGGCTGACGCCGAACTCACAACGGCTGTCGGACGTCTGCTGGCGATTGCGGAAAGCTATCCGGAACTCAAATCGGCTGACGCGTTCGTTCGACTTCAGGACGAACTGGCAGGAACGGAAAACCGCATTGCAGTCGCCAGAACGCGCTATAACGAAGCGGTCAAGATATTCAACGCTGCCATTCGCGGCATTCCCGGCTCCTTTTATGCTAAATCCTTGAAATTGGAACCCGCTGCGTTTTACGAAGTCCCGGCTGGTCGCGACTCCGTTGAAAAAGCTCCGGAGGTCCAGTTCTAGAAAGACGGCTCAATGAACAGTACATTGATTACAAAGCTGTCGGTTATCGTTATTTATATTCTGACGATAACTCTTATATCTGAGATGTCAGCAAACGCGGAATTCACCGTTCCGCCGTTGACAGGTCGCGTTATCGACGCTGGCGCCGTATTTACAACAGAAGAACGAGTACGAATCGAAAACGCCATTCTCAAATTGGAATCGGCTACTGGCGGACAGATGGTTGTAGCGACGTTGCCGTCTTTGGAAGGTCTGTCGATTGAAGACGTCGGGATTCGCTTGGGCGACGCTTGGGAAATCGGCAACAAAGGCAAAGACGACGGCGCGATTCTAATTATCGTCGTTCCGGAACGCAAGATGAGATTGGAAGTCGGCTACGGCTGGGAAGGGGCGATTAACGACGCTCGCGCCGGAGACGTCGTTCGCGGTCTCGCCCCGTTTTTCAAAGAGAAAAAGTACGCTGACGGCGCTGTTTGGGCGGTGGAAAGCGTTCAGCAATACGTTACCGGCAAAGAGGTCGAACGTTCCGTTGCCGTTCCCGTTTCGGAAACGGCACATTCTGACAATTCAGAGCCGGAAACAGAAGAAAACAGCGTTCTGTATACAATACTCGGCGTTATCTGCTCGATTCCTCTTTTCGCGCTGTTGATTTATTGTTTATGGGCGATGATTGTCTATGCTGTCATCCTTCCTGTCTGGCTGTTGCTATATTTGATCTTCACTTTATGCGGAAAAGATTTTCCTGATCCTGACGTATCGTCGCTGATGGGATTTGGACTCTTCTCGTTTTTCGATTCCGGTTCCGGTGGCGGCGGAGGCGGCGGATCAGGTTCTGGTTCCAGCAGTTCCTATTCTTCCAGCAGTTCCTCTGACAGCTATTCCGGCGGAGGCGGTCGTTTTGGAGGCGGCGGCGCGTCCGGCGGCTGGTAGGATTTAGGACTCACCCTGTAATGGAGCGCCTTTCGTTGCGAGTGGCGAGAATTTTATGAGGCTATTGTCTTTCTTGCTGCTTGACTAATCATTTATAATCGGCAGGGATGAACTAAACAGAGTTTAAATTATCTTGAAACGGATTTAAAAACTCCCGGTACGACAGAATCTGTCATACCCGTCTTGCAGGGATAAAGTCGGCTTGTATAATCCAAGATATAATGATTTTATCGATCGAATTGTACGAGCAAGAATCATATCGTTGAGAACAATTATTTGTTTTCATTTGTTTACTTATCTAACAACCGTGTAAACGGGAAAGGAGAAACGTCATGCCTAAATACGCCTATTTGTGCACGTCCTGTGCCAAAAAAGACTACTGTGTCAAATGTGGCAAATGGTGTGGAAGTACAAAACATCTCGCACGTCTTTGCAGTCGCTGCAGCGGCAGTTTTGACCGTTGCGTCAAATGCGGTAAAATGCTTACCAATTCAAATAGAGTTCCTGCCGTTCTGTGCAACAACTGCGGCTTCGGCTCCAAGCAAAACTACTGCGTTAAATGCGGAAAATCGGCGCCGTGATATAGATTTAGATTCATAATCGAATTCTAGTCTTTCGCTCCCTTGTCCCAATTGGGACGAAGAGCGAATAGGAAAATGCGCTTTTGAGGGGGAGCTTTATTAACTCCCCCCCTGTCAATAAATGTCTGCTGTTTTTTTGAAAGAGAATTATTATCCAGCTCTGAAAGTCAAGGTCGAGCAATGTTTTACAAATTTAATAAAATCGACGTAGCGTATTTTGAAAAGATGATTCAAACCGGGGAACTGGATATATCATATTCCTCTAAATATGGCGATACGCTTCTTCATTATGCCGCTTTGAAAGGCAATCTAAACATAGTTGAAAAGCTATTGGAACTTGGCGCGGACGTCGACGCGAAAGGCAGAACGGGAAGGACGGCATTGCATTATGCAACCATGAGCGGCAATCTGGAACTGGTTCAAACGCTCGTTGAGCATGGCGCAGACGTCAATGATGAAGACAATAAAGAAAGGTCTGCTTTGAGTTATGCCGCTCAAAAAGGATTTTGGGACATGGTTAATTGGTTGCTTAAACGCGGCGCGGACGTCAACGTCATGGGCGATGACAACAAAACCATCTTGGTTTATGCCGCCAGAGATGGAGCGTGGGATTTAGTAAAGCGTCTGGTTGATCAAGGAGCGAATGTAAATAAAAATAACTATTGGAAAGACACTGCTTTACACATTGCCGCCAAAGATGGAAATTGGGAAATGGTAAAATGGCTCGTTAGTCATAACGCAGACGTTAACGAAACTGGCAATAATGCGTTGTTTGTACTGCATTATGCCGTCATGAGCGGTAATCTTGAGATGGTTCAATGGCTAATTGACCGCGGAGCGGATATTATCGAGGAAGATAATTATGCTGAGACTGTCTTGGGGTATGCCGTTTTGGGCGGGAATCTTGAACTGGTTCAATTGCTGGTTGCAAACGGAGCAAATGTCAAAAAAGAATGCAATTGGACAGAATCTGTTTTGAATTATGCCGCCCAAAGTGGTAATATGGAACTTGTTCAATGGCTGATTAATCGAGGATTAAAAGTCAAACAAAAAAAGAAACGTGGTGATTCAATTATGTATTTTGCCGTTCAAAGCGGGTCATTAGAGCTGGTACAGTGGCTGAACGAACAAGGCGTAAGCGTCAACGACACGTACTATGAAACAATGACCGCCTTGCATTTAGCAGCCAGAAGCAATAATCTCGAACTGGTTCAATGGCTGGTTTCTCAGGGCTTGGATGTCAACGCAAAAGACAAATACGGTAAAACGCCCTTGCATTATGCTGCTGAAAACGGCAATTGTGAACAGGCTCAGTTTCTGGTTTCGCAGGGATTGACCGTCAACGAAAAGGATAAAGAAAATCGAACGCCTTTGTATTATGCTGTTCGAAATAGCAATCTGGAACTGGCTCAATGGCTCATTGAGCAAGGCGCGGACGTCAACAACAAAGACGCTGACGGCGATACAATCTTGCATTATGCCTCTAAACGTAACAAATCCGAACTGGTTAAATGGCTGGATGATCACGGCGCGGACGCCAATATACAGAACCAATCTGGAAAGACGCCATTGTGTTATGTTGCTGAAAATGGCAATTATGAAATGGTTCAATTGTTGGTCGAAAGCGGCGCGGACGTCAATTTAAAAGACAATGACGGGAATATCGCCATGTTTTACGCTGTGAGAAATAACCATCTGGAATTGGCGCAATGGTTTATTGAGCATGGAGTAGACGTCAATGCAAAAGACGGCAAAGGAATGACGCTATTGCATCATGCCGTCCGTCGCAATAATCGGGAACTGATTCAGCGTCTTTTAGACCGCGGCGCGGACGTTCATACAGCAGATAACAAGGGAAAAAAATCTGCTGCATTCCGCCGCTCAATCAGGTTCCCTGGAACTGGTTCAGCGTCTGGTTTCACAGGGATTGGACGTCAACGCTTTAGACAACGAAGGAAACTCTGTTATTCATTATATCGCAGAAGTCGTTTCTATGGATATGGTTCAATGGTTGGCTGAACGCAGCGTAGATATCGACGCACAAAATTTATACGGTATGACGCCATTGCATTCTGCTGTTAAATGTAACAATCACGAATTGGTTGAATGGCTGGTTGAACATGATGTGGACGTCAACGCAAAAATCAGTACAGATTTATCGCGCTATTATCGTGATACTACAGCTTTGCTAATCGCCGCAGGCAATGATTACTCGAAACTGGTAAAGTATTTGGTTGAACATAAAGATGATGTGAATTCAAAAAACGTCTATGGTCAGACGGCTTTGCATTATGCTGCAGGATATCACAACTGGGAACTGGTGCGATGGCTGGTTGAACGCGGCGCGGATGTTAACGCAAAGGGTTATAACGGCAAAGTGGCTTTGTTTGACGCCGTCAGATGTTACAATCGTGAAATGGTTGAGTGGCTTGTTTCTCGCGGAGCGACTGTCAACGTACAGGATGCACAGGGCAGATCTGCTATTTATTATGCGCCTAGTCAAGGATGGAAACTGATAAGATATCTCATTGAGCGCGGCGCTGATGCCAACTCTTTAGATAGATATGACGATCCGATTCTTCATTCCGCTGTTATATACGACAAGCGAGATCTTGTAGAACTGCTGGTTGAATGCGGCGCGGACGTCAATATTAAAGACAGATACGGAAAGACTGCATTAAAGCGCGCCGCTGAATATCACAACCCTAAAATGGTCAAATGGCTCAAAGACCACGGCGCAAAAGAATAGCGACGGCAAGCCGTCGCCTTCCGGGAGCTTACGCACCCCGGCTCGCCTCTATAATCGCGTCAGCCATGTAGTCCAGCATGGTGGATGTCATGCCTGATGTGCAAATCTATCGAGCTCAAATTCCTGGCGGAATAATATATCTTGCGCCAACGATTTGATAAATCTGACAGATAAAGTAAATGTTGCAAACGACCAGGAATGCAGCAACGCCATACAGTATTACAATGACTGGGATTTTATAGCCTTTTTGACAAAGCCAATTAAATGGCAATAACGCTAACGGTAAAACCGCCCAGGAAAAATAGGTGTTGTATAATACGCATCGACTGTTTCCAAAACCCATTAACCCTACCAGTCCTACGGATACAAGAATCCAAAAGAAGGAAATTTGAACTACGGTTTCTTTTCGATAATAATAAACTGACAAGCAGGTTAATGCAAAAATGATTATCCCAGTAATGTTAGCTCTAATCCTGCTTTTATCTAACGAATTTTGAATAATGATTTTCGGCGAAATAGTCGTTGTCTTGCCATCGGGATTAATCATGTCTCTTTTTGAAATATTGACAGCTTTCCATTCCGATACAAAAAAGCAGGATTCCAAAAGTTGATTATACGATGATATTCGTTGAGAAGTTGTTTTGCTTGTTGTTTCCAGATGCGCCGTATTGCTCAACCACCAATCTGCGCCATTATGAATTGTCAGCAGGCACAAAGGAAGTACGGACAGTACAATACATGATATTTTCTTTTTGAACAGACATGCCAGGGATATTGGCAACAGGGAAAGGGACGTTGTTCCAATGGTTAGAAACATAACAATCGAGATATATAAATTTTCGATTTGAGAATAAATAATAAGATAAATTGAAAGAACAACAAAGAAGCTTGAAAAGATCAGTCTTTCAGGACAGAATACAAACACGACGGGAAAAGAGCATATATAAAAAACGGAGATCAGGGTTGAGAAATACGAATTGGTAATTTGGGAATAAATACGCTTTATAAGTATTCCGGTGATTACATACAGAATAACCTGTACCGCGCTTATGCCGAGCGCAAATGAGTAGGCGTAAGATTTAATGAATAAATTAAAAATCGAACCGAGTAAAAGCAATAACGGGAAAAACAACGATATTACTCGAGAAAAATAGGGATGTCGGCTTTGGTCGCCAATCGTATAAAACGGCATTTCAAGCAATCCCCCGGTATCGGTGTCAAGAAAATGATCCTCATTGCTGTCAAATTGATAATGAATAACGACTCCATCTTCAGATTTATAATTCTCTGAGTCAACAGGATAGGCAAAAAAACTGGTTTTGGAGCTTATTAAAACCAATGAAGCGATCAGCAAGACGGTTGCCGGTATCAGGTATGTCCATTCTGAACGTGACAGATTTTGAAAAAAGACGACTATGTAATAAAAAAGCCATCGAAATAATGCATACCATAACGGCGCGGTTAACAGAACTGCGGTTAACAATACGCAATGACTGCAAAACGCTTTGTTTAATAAAATCCACAATGAATGCCAGGACAAACAGTATCTGGCAGGGAAAAGGTAATCAAATATTTTAATATGCTCAGAGCCGGAATTAATCATATTTAAAAGTGGAGTCAGAGCAAAGTATAAAGCCCAGTACCAATGAAAACATTTCCAATACCAGGGACATGGGTTCTGAAAACACTTTAATTGACCGATATTGAAATACTTAAATAGAAAAAAACAAGATATGGCTATAAGCAATTCCAACAGAGCAAGAATCAACGGACTTGCATTGATATAGCAAAACGCCATTGCCAGAATCGATACTGATAATAAAAGATTAAATCGCGAATGGGTATGATTTATATTTTCCATGGGGTTATTTAGAGTGAGCGTTTTTTTTCAGCTTTTTATGAAACGCGTACAGGACGGCAATATTTACGTCACAGACGCCCTCGAGTGAGCGTGGAAATAGAGGAAATAGTCGATAAATTCCTCTTTTTTATAGTCCAGGCAGAGAATAAACCGATTTACGCCGAACGCTGCGCTGGTTCGAATGAGGAGCCGTTCGGAAACGTTTCGGAGTCGAGCTCCTTTGCCACCGTACAAGATCATGGCGGGCGGCTTCGATTTAGGGGATGTCTTGGGCATGTTGTATATGGGGCTTAGGTTCTTTAGGGAAGTGAACGCTCAAGTGGTAAGTAATTAGTGGTTAGCGCTAAGTTAGATCGCGCTTTGCGTCCTTACTACTAACCACTTACTACTTACCACTGTATTATTATACAACATAAATCGGATTTTACCGATACTCGCCCGATTTTTTTATTCCTTCAGAGAAAATTTGCGACCGTAAACCGCCATTCCCGCCATTCCGAGAACGAGCAGCGCCCACGTCGACGGTTCAGGAACGCCGGATCTGGTCGGGGCAGCCGAAGCAAACGTCAGGTTGTCAATGGCGAAATAGTACGGCGTGTTGGGACCGTAATCTCCGACGTCGCTGGTTTCCAGGTAGAAATCCAGACCGTCAACGCCAGTAAACGCCGACAGATCAACTTCTTTCCATGAGTCCAGCAGGGTCAACTCGCCGTCTGCAAAAACCGCCAGCGGGACTTCAACGGACATGTCCGGGCTGTAGACGTGATTGTATTCGCCGTCAAGCGTAAACCCTTTGATGGTCAGGGTGAAGTGGTCGCCTTCATGATTGAACGCCGTTGAGAACGTGTTGCCGACCGCGATATTCGCCGCCGCCAGAGTTGTGTTGGTAACGAAAATCTTTTCCAAATCAGACGGGGTCGCGAAGTCCAGCGTGGAGTAGCCTGCGGTGTTGTAAATGTCGACGTAGCAAACCGCGTAGGCGTCTGAATCTTTGCCCAATCCCGGCGCAGCCGCCAGTTCGTACGTGCCGTAACCGTAGGCAGCAGCTGACTTTTCGTCTGCCGACCAGTTTGGGTTCCAGCCCATGTTCTGCTTGGAAACCGTCCAGCCGTACCAGCCGTTGTAAACGTACCCGTTGCCGTAATCGTAAACGTAAGTGTCGGTCGTCAAAATGGCGTTTTGATTTCCCGTAACCATGCCCGTCATTGTAAAGGCGTTGGGGTAGACGGTTCTCGGGTCGTAATAGACCATGTTTGTACCAGCTTGAGCCGCCGTAGTCAGATACGATTTCAGGTTGACGACCTGAACGTCGTCCGTATCCAGATTGTAGATTGTAACCTCCGGATCCGTATCCGTCGGCTCGAAAGTAACGACGTTCGATTGCGCGAACGCGGCGGTATTTACAAGAAATACCAGCAAAAAGAAAGTTCTGTAGGACATAAAAGCCTCCTTTTGAATCCAGTCCGAGTCCCACGCGGACAACAAACAAATGCAACGGGTTAGGTCTTCTGACTTACGCGCAATCGAGTCGGTCTTCTCCCGAATTTTCACAGATAATATCTGTAATATTCAGAATGACCGTCTGAATGACTCGAAGCCCCAAAAAGAGCAAAACTCTTATATGGAATGCGTTTACAGCGGCGGGGTCCGTCCCGGACTTTCACCGGGTTCCCTTTTACCGACGCGAGAACAGACTTTTCCCGCGTCGCAGCTCGATGCAACAATGTTTTGTATTGTACACTATCTTCTTTTTTTGTCAAGAACTTTGGTTTAGATAATCTAGCCCATATAATCAGAACGCGTAGCCCCGATGGCGGGGAGCCAATCCGCGCTTCCGCGGTGCGAAGGCGCACACCCTGAAACAAAACCCGCTCCCGTTGGTCGCTTGACCTGCGCTGGTACTACGACATAGTCGAAAACAATTCTGGATTGCGGATAAAATCTGCCAAATAAATTTTAGCCGCAAAGAGCGCAAAGAGAATTTAAAACTTTGCGGACTTCGCGAACTTTGCGTGAGGCTTTCATCGGTTCGCCGTTACGTTCGCTTTGCTCACGCCCACGGGTTTACACCCGTGGCTCGCCTAAGCGTAACTACGTTCGCTTCGCTCACTCCGTTACCGCCTTCCATTACTTTGCGTGAGGATTTCTGCATTAACTCCTCCCTCCTCCCTCCTCACTCATTCCTTATCCGGGTACATTTCCAAAATGGACTTTTTAAACGGCTCCCAGGGCCAGTGGGAAATCCATTCGCGGTATTGGAACGTGCCTTCTTTTTCTGCCAGGTCGATAACGGCTTTAGCAAGAGCGCCAGGATTTTCGGGCCCGTAAAACGGTTGACCGGACTTCTCAACCGCCTCTTTGACTTTGGCGTAGTTGCGAACCCAGAGCAGGTCGTAAGACAGCAGGGCAACGTCTACGCGGCGTTTGAGAACCGGGGCGTCCTTGACGGCGTCGCGCGCCCGGGCGACAATTTCCGCCGACTGGTTGAACGACGCCGGGTCGAGCCATTTGTCCGTGTTCGCCATAAAGCAGCGCAGGTAGACGTTAGACGCCCAGGCTTTGTCGTGAATGAAGTTGAGGTATTCCAGCAGAATCGGTCCGGCTTTGGGTCCGTAATAGTTCACAAAGAACTCGTTCCAGAGCGCTTTCTCGTCCTGATCCGGGTTCCACAGCAGATGCAAAATCACCCAATATCGGGCGTAGACGAAATCGCTGACGGTTGTGTCGCGGTCGCCCTGTTCAAACAGACCGATGGTTTTGTTGTCAACGAAAAACCGAATGTTGGGCGCCAGCGCGCGCATGTTGGGGTGCGGCTGAAGATAGAACGAGAAGTTTGTTACATAGTCCCAGACGAACAGCTGCGGCGCGATTTGCGCCCAGCCTTCGATGTCGTCTTTGAGCGTCTTGTTGGACTCGTCTGTCAGCGGCTTGAGGAACGAACATTCAATCGTACACAGCCGAACGATAACGTTGTGACGCGGTTTAATCGTCTTGGGCGGCTTGCGGGTGTACTGATACGCCAGCGTGTCAACCCAGACGTTGGGGAATTCCTTTTCGATGTCTTCCGCAACCTTGTTGACGAAGTTGATCAGCGACGCGGAGTGCGACCCTTCCGTCTCGTCCAGAGCGCGGCATTTCTCGCACGTGCAGTATCCGTGCCAGTCGTTTTGGCTGATGGAAATTATCGTCGCGTTGGGGTTCCTTCGAAGGGCTTCCAAGGCGTTTTTGGTCAGCTCCGCCCGCATTTCGTCGTTGGCGAGGCACAGCTGCGTTCCCGATTTATGAACCTGTTCCGGCGAGAGCGACGCCATGAGCTGTTTCGCTCCTTCAGGCGGAATCGCCCAATCGGGATAACCATATTTCCTGACGCCGTTGATTTCCGGGAACCAGTCCGGGTGGTCTTTGAAATACTTCTCGCCCGGGATCAGGTGATTAAACGAATGGACGAAGAACTGATACGTGTGATGTCCGCCCAGCTCCGGTCCCAGGGCTGGACGCGAACCGTTGTCTTTGCATCGGGCGGCAAAGACGGGAGTGCGGAATCCGACTTTATAATTCGATTCCCGATAAATCAGCTTCGGCGCGTATCGGACGTCCAGCGGCGCGATGGTCAGATTGGGCGTTTTCGGAACCGTCGATTCCGTATCCGTCCACCAGCGGACGCCGAGCTTGTCTTCCAGGAACGTATAGACCGCGTAAAGCGTCCCGCGCTGGTCGTGCCCCGCAAGAATAATCGAACCGTCATCGAGAGACTTCATAAAAATCTCGTCCAGCTTGAACGTCGAGAAATCCACCGTCTTGAGCGCCTTGTTCGTCTTGCCGACATAAATCGCCTTGGCGCCGGCGGGCAAGTCTTTTTCTGAAACCGTCTTGAACGCAACCCCGGTAATTTCCGTCAGGTAATTTTGCAGTTCAGACGCTGCCGTCTTTTCAACCGGCGTTGGCTCGTCCGGCAGAACAATCGTGTACGCCGTTTCGTTGTTGTTTGTCAATGTAACGCTTTGAGCGTTTGCGAACGTTTGCGCCATTGCAAGCGCGAGAACAAATAATAATGTGAATCGTTTCATGATAGTTAAAAGTTTTGAGTTGTGAAAAAAACTATTCCCTATTCCCTACTCCCTATTGCCTACTGCCTACTGCCTTATACGTCTGCGCGTCTTTCGCTTCGACGTCAAAGGTAACTTTGCCGTCTTTGCGGGCAAGTTCGACGTTTTCTCCGTTGAGGGTTACGGATTCGATTTTGCCGAGAACGGACTCGTCGAGCGTAACGGAGAATCGCTTCAGCAGCGGAATCGGGAGCAGTTCCCAGCCGTTGTCCGTAGGCGTTACGACGACGGCGCCGAGCGTTTCCACGCCGTTGACCGACGCGGGCGTCTGGTTCGCCCAAAGTCGATAGAAGTCCTCGGCGGGTTCTTCCATCTCGACAGGCGTTATCTCGCCGACGGCTTTCCCGTTTTGAACTCTGAACGACGCGACGGAGTACCGCGTTTCCTGAGCGGACTGCCCGATAAGCGGGTATCGGCGTTTGTCGCCATTGGAATCGTAAAGACCGACCATGACGTGGTACTCGCCGTTACGCAGCCCTTCGGGAAGCTGGAAGGTCTGATCCCGTCCGGTATAGACGAACGTTTTCCCGTCTTCGGATGCCCACTGCGACGTCGGCACGGTCGGCCATTCTCCGCCGGCGTACCAGCCGTCGGGCGTGAATCCGTATCCGCGTTTGGGTTCAAAAATATGAAGGAAAATCGCCAGGTCTTTCGGCGCGGGACGCGACGCGTTCCATTCGACCTGAACGCGAACCGCCTTGCCGTTGTCGACAATTTGCGCCGACTTCAAAAGGGGGTGAATCGCCAGCAAGTCTGCCTGAGCGTATCCGCGGCCGTTGACGTAGAAAGAGCCGTCCGGGCGCGTTGACGATTCTATAATCTCCGCTGTGTTGGCGGGATTGCAGTAGATGCCCGACAGCAGCGCGCCGCTGGCGTCTGTTACAACGTATCCGTATTTGGGAATCGTGTATTTGCCGACCGTCCAGAGTTCCTGACCGCGGTTGACGAACGTTTTCGTTCCGTCCGACCACGTCAGCGTCTGTCGTTTGATATTGCCGCTTTCAAACTCGACGGCTTCGATTTCCTTGTCCGCCAGACGCCGGGCGACATGCTGCGCCAGATGGTACTTTCGGACGGTTCCGGAAATCTCGTTGTTGCGCGACGCCATCAGGTCGAGAGCGCCGATGATTTCCGAGGAAATATAGTCGTCGCTGTCGGAATGATGCAGGCTCCAATCGCGCAGGGCGTTGAATCGATCCGAGTAGCCCGCCCCGTGTCGCGAGAAGTTGGTGTGATTGACGGCGGCAAACCAGGGCGTTCGCTCCCATGATTGGCAGGGAACCCTCATTCGCCATGGGCCGCCTTTCGGGTCGGGATACATCCACTGACAATCCGCGCCCGCTAGGCTTCCGATTAAATAATCCCCGCCAGCCTCCGAAACGGTAATTCCTCCGGCTTTGGAGCCGTTCGGCATTGTAACAGCCAGCGCGTCTGCGATTTCATCAAAGCATTGTTTCCAGCTCTGTCGGGTCTCCGCCTTGGGGTGGAAGTTCCCGTCGGCGTCCCAAAAATCAAAGACCGGCATAGAGGAGAAGACGTCGACAAAACAGGCGTCCATGGCGGGAAGATATTTTTTGTCCAGCGCCAGATTCCGTTTCAGGAACGGGTGGAACTTGTCCGGCCGCCATTGATACGACTGCGCCTTGGCGCCGTGGTTAATCCACGCCAGGTGCGGTTTCCCGTTTTCGTGGAACGTGATTTTATCATAGCCGAACTCGTCAGCGTCCGGATAGTAATCAATGTAGTTGTCGTGAAGAGCGAAGGGAATGCCGACGCTGGCGCAGTATTCCGAAAACGCCTTGAGCTGTTCGTACGTGCCGATTCCCGGAGCAAGGAGATACTCGTCGCCGTCTTTCCCCCAGATGTCGGGCAGGCGGACGTCGTAGCCCCAGCGCTGCCAGTCGTGCTTGATAAACATCGCGTCTGTTACACCGTAGGCGACGCACTGTTCGAGCTGTTTTTGGCAACCTTCAATGCGACCGCCCCAAATGTCGATGACGAACAGCCCGCGCTTTCGCAGCGTCCCGGAGGGCGGCTGAATGTGGAACGGGTCGTTTTTGCGGAACGCGACCGCAGCGGCGAACGCGCCTTTGGAACTCGGAATGAGTTCCAGATGACACGCGCCGGAGCAGTTGAGCGTGTACCGCTTCTGAACCGGGTCGACTTCCATCTTCTCCGGGGCTTCCGGGCAGCACATCAAAATCGACGAGTTGTTGTCGAACTCAAACCCGACGTGACTTGCCGCCAAGCCGTGTCCGCCGTGAGTGATTTGGAACGCTTGGGTAGGATTGTTCACGACGAAGCCGTGCCCAAAATAGACGCGGCTGGCGGTCTGGTTGGCAGACTTAACGTAGAAGTTTCGGATTCGCGCCGGGTTGGACGCTGGGAGTTCAAAAATCAGAATCCCGTTCTTCTCATAGACGACTATTTGAACCGTCTGGCGGTCGTCCTCGTTGAGAATTGTAACAGAATGCGTCAGACGTTTGTTCTGCTCGTCCCACGTGATTTGCGCCGGCTGAACGTAACAGGCGTCGTTATCGAGATTCAGAGCGCCGATGGATACGCTGACGCCGTTAAAGACGACCTTCGAGGAGTCGTCGCCCGGCTTGCCGATTTCAATTTGAGCGTCCAGAAGCCCGTTGGCGCCCGGTCGAATAACAGCGTTATAGCCGTCGTTAAGAGCGAACGTATACGAGGACTCCGGCTTCGCATCTGTCGCCGCCGCGGTTTTCTCGCTGCGATTTATCGTCAAGCCGCTGACATAGCAGCCGTCGCAAGTCGTGTCGTTTTTCGGTCCCGGGTTGAGTTCGAGAATCAAATTGAACCGCTTGCCGGCAAACGGGGTCAGGTCGACGCTGCGGTCAATCCAGACGGTACTGGTTGTATGGTACTCGTCCAACTTCTGACGGGAATCGTTAGGCATAACCTCCGATTCACCCTGCGCCCAGATGCGGAACGTAACGCCGTCGGAGTAGTCGTTTGGACCCAGCGTCCTGACGGCGCAGGCGTAGTCCAGACGCAGCGTTGCCCCGTCTGTAACAGCCGGCAGTTCCAGCGGGAACGACAAATACAGGCTTCCCCCCCGGGGAACGTACGGCGGGTGACAGGCAAAGCCGCGGCGCGTCGTTCCCGCATTGACGTCGACAATGTCGCAGGACACCTTGGACGCTTGATCGGCGCCCCCGCCTATCCAGTTCTGCCCCAGTTCCGTAATCGGTTGGTTGATAATATTCTGAAACGCGGTGTACGACTTCCCGATGAGCGTAACGCCGCCCAGTTTTACCGACGTCGTTTTGTACGACTTGGCGGGCGCTGAGAACTTCGTTTCAATCACCCGGACGGCGTCGAGAACTCTGTCTTTCTCGCCGTCGCGGAACGATACTGTTACATGAATCGGATAATGCGCCGAGTACGCGCCGGACTCGACGACGAAATCAAGCGTCCGTTCCTCCATCCCATTGGCGGGAACCGTAACGACGGCGGACTGCTGGAGCGTTCGCACCTTTTCGATGCTCGAGAACGTCAGCCGACATTCAACCGGGGCGTCCGAGAAGTTGGCAAGACGATAGGTCAGCGTCTGCTTAACGTCGGCTTGGGTTATCAGGTCAACGGGGTCGATTTGAACTTGGATTGATCCCGCTTGCAGCGTGTGCGTCGTATACGAGAGCGGTTTGTAGGAATTCTCTGCCGCCAGCGCCGTCTGAACCAACGCCGCCAACAAAGCCAATAACAAAGGCAGGTAAATGAATCGTTTCGCCATGATTGCAGTTCTCCTTGGGGGTAAATGATTTAAGACCTTATTAATCAATATACATGCTTGAAAAGACAAAGTCAAGCGTCGGGCGAGAAAAGAGTGGAAAAAAGACGCAGAGAATAAAAATGAAAGGCGGTTATGTAGCGTACATTAAGAACTCACGCAAAGTGCGCAAAGTGCGCGAAGTTTTCAATATTACTTTGCGCTCTTTGCGTTCTTTGCGGCTTAATATTTTCTACGGCGGACTTCGTCCGCGACCCGGTAAGGTTTTCGGCTGCGGCGAGTGATTTCAGCGGGGCATTGGACAAGGCGGCGCCTAGGGGCGCCGCAATCCCCGACGCAAGCGTGACACAATGTTTTCCGCTTGCGTCAATTGCTCATTATTCAGCAACAATGCCGTCGACTTTGGCGATGTGAAGCCGTTCGATAGCGTCTTCTCGCATTTTGTATTTGAGAATCTTGCCGGCGGCGTTTTGCGGGAACGCGTCGACGAAGTCAACGTATCGCGGGACTTTGTGTTTCGCCATGGATCGGCGAACGAAGTCCTGAAGCTCTTCCGCCGTCATGGTTTCGCCCGGCTTGAGAATAACCGCAGCAAGGATTTCCTCGCCGAGGGCTTTGTCTGGGATGCCAATAACCTGAACGTCCTGAACTTTCGGGTTGGTGTAAATGAACTCCTCGATTTCTTTCGGATAGATGTTTTCGCCGCCGCGAATAATCATGTCCTTCAGACGTCCGGTAATGCGGTAGTTCCCTTCCGGAGTGCGGAGCGCGAGGTCGCCGGTATGAAGCCAGCCGTCGGCGTCAATCGCCTGAGCCGTTTCCTTGGGCATTTTATAGTACCCTTTCATGACGTGGTAGCCGCGGGTGATGAACTCGCCGATCTGGTTGTCGCCCAGCTCTTTGCCGGTTTCCGGATCGATGATCTTGTTCTCGCATTCCGGCAGGTCGCGACCGACGCCGGTAACGCGGTCTTCAATCGGGTCGGACGTCGTCGACATCGTACAGCCGGGCGACGCCTCGGTCTGTCCGTAGACGATTGTAATTTCCGTCATGTGCATCTTGTCGATAACGTCGCGCATAACGGCAATCGGGCAAGGCGACCCTGCCATGATCCCGGTTCTCATGTACGAGAAATCCGTCTTGGGGAAATCGGGATGCCCCAGCATGGCGATGAACATCGTCGGAACGCCGTGGAAGCACGTAATCTTTTCCTGGTTGATGCACGCCAGCGCCGGTTTGGCGGAGAAGTACGGCAGCGGGTTAAGCGTCGCGCCGTGCGTCATGGACGCAGTCATCGCCAGAACCATGCCAAAGCAGTGGAACATGGGAACCTGAATCATCATGCGGTCTGCAGTAGACAAGTCCATGCGGTCGCCGATGCACTTTCCGTTATTGACAACCCCGTAATGGGTGAGCATGACGCCTTTGGGGAACCCCGTCGTGCCGGAGGTGTACTGCATGTTGCACACGTCGTGAATGTTGACCGCGGCGGCGCGCCGGCGAAGTTCTTCCATCGGGACGCCCTTCGCCTTGGTAAGCGCTTCTTCCCACGTAATTGCGCCTTTGGTCGAGAACCCGACGGTAATCACGTTTCTCAAAAACGGCAGACGTTTGGCGCGAAGCGGGTCGCCGGACTTCGTCTGTGACAGTTCCGGACACAGCTCGTTAATAATCCCGGCGTAGTTGGAATCGCGGAACCCCCGTTCCAGAACGAGCGTATGCGTATCGGACTGCTTGAGCAGGTACTCCGCCTCAGCAATTTTGTACGCTGTGTTGACTGTTACAAGAATCGCGCCGATTTTGGTCGTCGCCCAAAACGCGATGTACCACTGCGGCAGGTTCGTCATCCAGACGGCAACCTTTTTGCCCGGCGTAACGCCCATGGCGATAAGCGTTCGAGCGAACCGGTCGACGTCGTCGCGGAATTCCGAGTACGTGCGGGTATAGTCCAGCGTCGTGTATTTGAACGCCAGCTGATCCGGAAAGATTTCAACCATCGTGTCGAGGACTTGCGAGAACGTCTTTTCAATCAACGTCTCTTTCTTCCAGACGTATTTGCCGGTATGAGCGTTGTTGTCGTACAGCGGCGTATTGGCGCGCGCCAGTTCAAAGCGGCTCATGTAGTTGACAAAGTGCGGGAAGACAATTTCCAGATCGGAGATTTCGTCCCATTTGGGATCCCATTCGATGGAAATAAACCCGTCGTAGTTGAGGGATCGCAAGCCGTTCATGATGTCTTCAATCGGCAGCGATCCTTCCCCGACCAGCGACAGTTCGTCCGCGCTTTGCGAGTCTTTAATATGAACGTGACGAATGTACGCGCCGAGGTTTTTGACCGTAACTTCCGGGGCTTCTCCGCAAACGCGGAACGGATGATGGAGATCCCACAACGCCGCCAGATTGTCGCTGACGAAGGACTCAAACAGAGCGCGCAGCTTGGCGGTGTC
Organism: Thermoguttaceae bacterium; assembly: GCA_017447745.1. GTDB lineage: Bacteria > Planctomycetota > Planctomycetia > Pirellulales > Thermoguttaceae > RUG11551. The sequence continues at coordinate 13,229 of JAFSMW010000042.1, read as the reverse complement.
TGCATAAATGCCAACCGTTTCAATCAGCAGAACGACGTTCGCGTCTTGCGCCTGCGGGAGAACCGTTTCCAAAAACGGAACGACTTTGGATTCGTCGCCGGTAATCGCCTTGAGGCGAATAAACGGGGTCTTGAGCCGTTTGGCGGCTTCTATGCACAGCTTGAGTTCTTCCTGCGCTGCCTGGGCGTCCTCGGAGATATCCGAGACGAGGTCAATACAGGAGAATTCCAGTTCGTTTTCTATCGCCCGGCGATAAATGGACGTTAAACGTCCGGGCTGCGACGGGTCGAGCAGCGGCTTGACGTCGTGAATTTCAATCCCGTTGAACTTGTATTCTACGGCAATGTCGATGAATTCGTCGATGCCGTAATTATTCCATCTGTTAGTGGAAAAGGACAGTTTCATTCTTTCTCCTCCTCATCGTAGCAAATCTTGTTTAAGGCGTTGATATAGGCGCGAATGGCGGCTCCGATAATGTCCGTCGAAACGCCTTTTCCGGAATAGAGTTTTCCGCGCGAACGAAGCCGAACGACGCTCGACCCGACCGCTTCCCGTCCTTCTGTAACAGCTGAAATTTTAAAATCGTCCAGTTCAAAGTGACGCCCAACGATGTTTTCAATCGACATAAACGCTGCGTCTACCGGACCGTCGCCGATGCTGAACCCCTGAACCTCTTCGCCGTCTTTGACCAGAATCACATTTGCCATGGCGGAAATTTGGTTTCCGCTGTTGATGACAAAGCTCTTGAGCTGGTAAACCGGCGGCGCCTGAAGCGCGACCGTAGCAACAATCGCGTCGAGATCCTTCAGACCGATTCCGACCTTCTTTTTCTCGGAGATTCGGCAGACTTCTTCGTAGACCTTGCCCAGGTCGTCGGCGGACAGGTCGTATCCCAAATGGGCGACTGCCGACGCGACGGACTCCATGTCGTCTGCAGCGGACAGGAGGAACAGCTCCGCCTGCTCTGCCGAGCGCGCCGCGAGTTCTTTTGTCGACGCGACTTCCTGTTTGTCCTGAATGATTTCTGATATCGTTGTAACAATCTTGTGCAGATTGGTCATATTCAAATTGGACTGCGTTTGCAGCGCACGCCCTTTGATTCTCAGCAAATCGCCGAACTGGCTCAGCGACAGCGCGTCGGGTGAGTCAATCGCCGTTCTGAACTGGGTAACGTTGAGTTCCAGACACTGCGCCGCACAAGCGGTGGCAATGTGCATTGCGTCTGAACATTCTACCGACAGTTCCACGTTTTTCAGCTGCGGAACCGCTTCGACCAGATCCGCAATAAACCGGACGAACTGGGGCGGGAACATCGTCCCGGCGGTGTCGCAAATCGTAACGACGTCCGCGCCGTTGTCAACCGCCGCCTGAGCCGCCATAACAAGGAACTCCTGTTCCGCGCGCGTAGCGTCCATGAGCGACACTTCCACCTGAGCGCCGAGCTGTTTCGCCAGGCGCGTCATCTTCCCGATGGATTCCAGAGCCGCCGCCGGCTTTTGATGGAGCTGGTATTCCATCTGAACCGTCGAAACCGGGGCTAACAGGTTCAACTGCGGACGCTGAGCGACCTTGACGGCGTCCCACGTTGCTGTAATGGCGGATTCGTCCAAAAGAACCGGACACGACAAAATCCCGTCTACAATGGAGGCTGCGCTATGTAGGAACAGGACGTCGGATTTGCCGTTTCGCAAAAGCGCCGTTTCAATCACGTCGACGTGAAGTCGATTCAATTGTCTGACGATTTCGATTTTCTCTTTGAAACCCAGCGCGTTATCAGCGCTGACGGGCGACATACGCAGCGTGGCGTCCGCAATCCTGATAGTCTTCATATAACTCCTCCATCAACGAGCAGCGGACGGATCAGCGCGCAAAAAACTAAAAAATGATTCCCGTCCGCTATTCGTTATTGTAAATACCGGCGCGCTTTAAGTGGAGTATTATACTATATAATTTAAATTTGACAAGCAGGTGAAGAAAAGTTAGGAGGGAGTAGGTGCGTTCAAAATTGGGGGACATGAAAAAGGGAATGTGTCTTGAAACCTTTTCGAAGCCTTCTGATTACTCTGTTCTTATCCCCAAGTTTTTAGACGTGGGAAATAAGAGCAATTCAAAAATCATAGCCCCCAGATTTATCTGGGGGATTAAAAAGACGCTTCTCCCCAAACGCTTGCCCTCCACACTCACCCCCGCGCCTAATGGCGCGGGGGTGAGTGTGGAATTCGCGCGTTAAAATACTGTTTATATCATTTTGGATCCCACGCCTAAAGGCGTGGGCTACGATATTTTAATTATTAATTGTTTCCACAGCTAAAGCTGTGAGGAACAAACGTCTAAATACGTTGACTATGTTCAATTGTTAATCTTATCGATATTCGCAACCCAAAATTTATCGCACCCGAGGGAGTAGGGGGTGAAGTCCGCATATTCTGCGTTAAAAATAAAAATTATCTGTATTTACAGTTCATATAGTAATCTAGAAGCTTACAACAGATTGGACAAAATGAGAGGAATGGCAATAAATAACGGCGGGACTAATAGCGGACGTTAGTCCGCATAGTCCCAGAGCTGAAAGCGGCTTCATTATGGAGAAGCGGCTGTTAATTGCTTTGAGTAATAAACAGGGCAGTAACAGCCGGAAGAGCCAGGGCGTTTATCGTTATACAATCGCCGCGGCGCGTCAGTTTTGATTCCTCAATCGGCGTCCGTTCTCCGGTAAGCGGATTCCAGATTTCCAGCCCCTTGAACGAACCGCGAATCGTTACGTCCAGAACGACGTCTGAATTGGACGAGTTGGCAACGAGGTAAAAGTCGCGCCCGTCTTTGACTTTGTGAATGTACTGAATCATGCCGTCGTAATCGTAGCTCCCGCGCGGATTGATTTTGTTCTCCGGGAGCGCTCCGCCGTCGTGCGAAACGATTTTCACGTCGGGAACGTCGATCAATTCGTCTAACGCCTTCTTTAACGCGTCGGGCGTTGGCTGCGGCAAAAAGACGGCTCGCGGACGATGTACCTCCGACAGCGTCTTGTGTTCAATGCCGGGATACGTCATGGGGAACTGAGCGTCTTTGTTCAGCTGTCGAATTTCGCGATAATGCTCCGGCAAAACGATGTCGTTTTGACCGCAGGACGCCGCCTCGACTTCGCCCTGCACGCGGGGATCGACGCCGAACATTTCCTCAATCCATTGCACGACTTTGGCGTCGAACTGAGAGCCTTCCGCCGCCCGGTTGGGCAGACGGGTTGTCGAGATGACGCTTCCGCCCTGTTTCCAGAACTCGTAGACCTGTTCCAGCGTCTTCCATGAAATAACCTCTGACCCGGTCAGAACGAGAACTCGATACTGCTCGAAATTCTGTTTATTGTTGAGTTTGTAGACCGTCTGTCCCGCGTCGTTTTTCCCAATCGAACAGCGTGACAGCATGACGTCCGGGTGCAGATATGTATAGTCCCGATAAATGCCGGACGTCAATATTTTTCCGACTTCCATATAGTCCGTTTCCGGCGGGATGTAGTATCCGTATGGATGTTCGCCCGGCGCGAATTTGTCATGGAAAAAGAAGTACGCTTTGAGGTTGTCAATCGGGTAGACGATTCCAACGTCGGCAATGTGTCGGCTGTAACGCATGATCAGACTGATTCTGCTGACCCAGTCGCCGTATTGCGGAAGCGTTCCGTTGAGGTTCGGATTTCTCCAGGAAATATCCGGGGGAATGTACATCGTTTTCGGATACGACCAGATGCCGTGCGGCAGGAGGACGTTTCCGCCGCGGCAGAAAATCTCCATCGCGCTGCGATAAAGCATTTTGTCGTCAAACTCCGGCTTCCCGTTTCGAACGTGGTCGCGATAGTTGCCGTAGATCTCAACCAGACACAACGGTTTATCGAAATTACAGGCGGAGGACGTCGGAACCTTGAACCCGTCGCGACCGTGCCCGTAGTAATGGATTGAGTCGAACAACGGGGCGTCGCTGGATCGGTGAAAGAGCATCTCGTCTCCGCACATGTTACACGGCTGAATTACGTACGGACCTTGCGGATGACCGCTGGACATCATCCCGTGTTCGGCGCACCATTCGTGAACGACTTTGGGATAGCCGTCCGAAAACAGCTCGTTTCTGACCGTCCAGAGGCGAACGCGGGCAATTGCCGTTTCCGGTCCAATCGACATGAACGCGGCGGGATAGTCCAACGCTGGGCTGGCTCCGTAAATCTGACGGTATTTCTCGTTAAAGCCCGGCGTCCAGTTGCGTCCGCCCTGCGTCTGAGTTATTGTTACATCGTCAAAAAAGCAGATCGGAATCGTCGTCCCAAAATGCTCCGGGAATCGTTCGTAAAAACGGTCGTAAGTCAGAGTCAGAAACTTTCGCATCGCCTCCGGATCCATGTTGTCCACCTTCCGGTTGTCGGAAAGACAATAAAAGACCATGACTTTCCATTCGCCTTGAGGAACCGTCCAGACAATAGCGTCGTCAGAAACGACTGCGCCGGGCGTCTGAGTTAAATCGATCCGTTCCCACGTCTTGACGTTCATGGCAACCGCCGCCTGAATATAGCCGTCCTTCCAGTTCTGGTTCAGCTTGCGCGAAAAGGGAAATCGAACCTTGTCCGCCGGACCGGTTTGAGTCCACGATTCCATATCCAGACGTTTGACGCAGTAGTCCGGGAACTGCGCCTGCATCGCTCCGCCGGCAGACCCGGACGGGAAATCGACGTCGTCATAAAAGACGATCTTCTGCCCGCGTTTCTGAGCTTCCTTGAGAACTTTCCCAAAATACTCAAAGTACTCGTCCGACAGGTACTTGGGCAGCGTTCTTCCGAGCGGCAAAAACGTATACCCGCCGAACCCGTTTTGAGTTCCCTTTTCAAAGAACTCGTCAATCAGAGCGTCCGAAAGCTGCCCGTTTGTGTGCCACAACGGCAGCGGTTTGAGAGAGATTTTGTCGCCCGGCAAAATCACCGGAGCGGATTGAAAATACTCTTCGAGCGTCTTTTCCGATTCAGACTGCGCCTCAACGCAGCCGACGCCGATAAACAATCCAACGGTCAATGCGATTAAACTCGCGAGGTAAGTTCTAGCAGACATAATAATATGGGGTAGGGGATAACAGGAAGATTCAAAAACTCCGAAAACAGGAGTTTCCATAATTCATATATCGCCGATTATACCTCATCTGGAATTTTATTTCAAGGCGAAAAGAGAATAAATGAAAAGATTTATAGTGAAAAGCGACCGTCCAGAAAAAAGAGCGCGATTTACTCCGACGTCTTGAGCCGCTCCGCCAGCATTTTAACGCCTTCCGTCAGGCGCGGACCGGGTCGAAGGATGACGTCGCCGGGAATGTCTGTAATAATCCGTTTGTTTTTAATTGCCGGGACAGATTCCAATCCAGGATAATTCAGAAGGGCTTCGGCGGTTACGCCCGCTTCCATTTGAGGAAACAGAATTATATCCGGGCTGTATTCGACGATTCGTTCCGGCGAGACGTTGACGTATTGTTTGCTCAAATCGTCTGAGAGGTTAACGCCGCCCGCCAGTCGAACCGCCTGAGCCACAAATGTGTTCCCCCCGACGATACACATCGGATTATGCCAGACGACAACCAGAACCCGCGGCGGTTGAGTCGTATTTTGCGCGACTGAATGCTGGACGTCTGCCAATTCCGACTGCAATTTCTTAACCAGCGCGTCCGCTTCCGCCTCTTTTTTAACCCGCTTGCCGATTTGACGAATCGCCTCAAACAGCTCGTCAAAGGTTTTTGGGTCTTTTCGATACACGTCTATTCCTCTGGATAGCAATTCGTTATGAATTCTGTCGTCGATGAAGTCCGCAGACAGAACGACCGTAGGACGTAGCGTGTACAGCTTTTCCAGATTGGGCGACGCATACTGACCGGCAATCGGAACGGACTGCGATTCCGGCGGGTAATTGCAGGCGTCCGACCGCCCGACGAGCAGATTTTCCGCCCCCAAACAATAGACAATTTCAGTATAATTAGGAGAAAGCGACACAACCCGAACGTCGTTTTCGCTATTCGGCCCCTGTTGAGTATTACATCCGCAGATGAATACGCAGATCAGAGCGAGAACGGCAGGAAGCGAGGTTTTAAACATCGGAGAGTAGGCAGTAGGCAGTAGACAATAGGGGTTCGCCTTCGGCAAAATAAAACTATTCCCTATTCCCCATTCCCTACTCCCTAGATTATACCCCCTAAATCCCCTTTGTCAATACTTTTCTAAATTGACTATTTGTTTGTGTATTTTACCTATGTTTATATTTGTTAAAAATCCCCAAAATTCTTGACGCTTTTTAAAAAATGTAACCTATAATTTCGACGTCATGGATAGGATGCGATAAATCCCCCGACAAGTTTTTTCAGACTTCCAGGCTGAAATGAGTTTTGCATCAAATTTTTTCCAGCAGATTAACCCGGGTTGGGCTGAGTGGTTTCTCAGCCGTCCGGAATTGGCGCAGCTGACGATGGTGTTTTTTGTCAGCTGGGCGATGGCGTGGATTGTCAATTGCTATTCGCGATCCGTTTCCGTCTGGTTTGATCTGATAACTCGTTCCGTTCCGAAAGACGTCATGCTGGAGGATTACGTCCGCGCCGAACGACGTCCCACAATACTGGAAACGTTCTTCTGGACGCCATTGATTGCCGCCGCCCTGACGGGCGTTTACGCTCTGTTTGTTTATCGGGGCGGGTTTTCCAACCTGTTACAGATTTGGGGCGAGAACCTGACCCGTCAGATGGGCTTGCAGAATTTTGTCGGATTTTTTGTCCTGACGACGATTTTTCTGGCGGCGTCGTTGTGCGACATTCGCCGGAAGATAATCCCTGACTACATTCCCTTGGCAGGTATCGTCGCGGGAATCGTGTTGGCGCTGACGTCGCATACGATGTTCATTCACGTTCAGTTGTACCAGCCGTCGCCCATTGAAGAAAATGTCATTATTGAAATACCAAACCCGATATCGCCGTTGACGTTTGCTTCGCCGTACCTGCCCCCGGAATGGGGATCGGGAACGAAAATCCTGCTGGCGTGCGGCTGCTGGGCGTTTTTCGCCTTTGCGTTTTTATTCCGTCCCATCCGGTTGAGAAGATTCCGGCGTCGGCTGGGATTGTATTTCCTCCGCCTTGTTCGCGAACGGTTGACGTATGTAACGCTGACAATCGCGGTTGTCGGATTGTGCGCCACGATTTGGACGCTGCTCCATTCAGATATAACTCGTCAGGACGTCGTATTGAGTTCGCTGTTCGGCATGACGTTTGGCGGTTTGGCGGTTTGGGCGGTTCGAATCGTTGGTCGATGGACGTTAGGCATGGAAGCGATCGGTTTTGGCGACGTAACGCTCATGATGGCGATCGGCGCGTTTACCGGCTGGCAGTCGATTCCTGTCATATTTTTCCTTTCGCCTCTTACGGGTCTGATTGCAGGAGTGATTATGCTTCTGTTCGGACAGCGTCGCGTTCCGTTGGGACCGTTTTTATGCATTTCAGCCGTAGTTTGGCTCCTTTGCTTTGATTTCCTTTGGGATTTTTGCTTGCCGCTGTACCTGCTTGGCGCTGCGACAATTATTACAATCCTGCTTTCCTGCCTGGCGTTGATGGCGGCGATGTTATGGATTATACAGATTATCAAATTCAAGTGGTTAAACACTCAAACACAGCCATGAAATACTACACTTCGCTTTTACTTGCCGTTGTAACAATGATTTTGACAACCGTTGGCTGCCAGTCCGTTCCATGGAAGAGAACCCCTCCTGCGGAGCCGCCGGAGATGGCTGCCATGCGAAATCAGATTCAGCAGTATCAAGCCCGAACCAATGCGCTTGAGGCGTCGAATAATCAGATTACCATTCAGCTGTCGCAGAAGGAGCAGGAACTGCTCAAAGCAAAAGAATATAACAAAAGAGGCGATGAAGCGTATCAGGCGCTGGCTCAGGAAAACATTCAGCTTAAGAAGGAACGACGCGAACTGATTGATCAAAACAACGATCAGGCGCAAAAGCTGAATATGGTTGCTGGCGCGCTGAAAACCAACGGAACGACCGCCATTGTACCCAACAGCACCGTTGTTCCCGTCCTGAATTTTAACGACATTCCCGGCGCCTACGCCCGTCGAGACGGACAGTATTATCGCGTCAGCGTTCAGGCAGACGATATTTTCGACGACAGTCAGACGACGCTTACCGAAGACGGAAAACAGAAAGTCGTTTCCATCGCTCAGCGTCTAGCGTCCAACTTCGGACAGCGTCAGTTCAGAATTGAAGCCCATACGACGCCCATTCATGAAGTTTCAATTTCCGACCCGACGATTAACACGCCGCAAAAGCTCACCGTCGCTCAAGCGACTGCCGTTTCCGACGCGATTATCGCCGCCAACGCGATTCCCGAAGAAAGCTTGAGCATAACGGGCTGCGGAACGTCACAGCCGATGGTTTCCATGTCAACGGCGCAGGGACAAGCCATGAATAAGAGAATTGAGTTTGTCGTATTACCGTAGGATAATTGAGTGAGGAGTGAGGAGTGAGGAGTTATCGCAAGCGACCGACCGGCGCGGATTATGTGTAACGCCTCGCCTCTTGCTTGTTCGCCCTGACGAAATCTGCAACCCAGAAGATTTTCTCTCTTCGGCGGAAAAGACGTTTATTCAACAGGTGCGCCATCCGCAGGTTCGGCAGAACTGGGTCGTCAGCCGCGTTCTGGTCAAGCGTCTAACAGAGGGCGTTCTTGATCAAAGCCAATCTGAAGAATTCGTCTATTCTGACTATACGGTCGTCTCCAAAAACGAGAAGTGCAAAGGATGTCAGCCTTTTGTTCTCGATAAAAGCGGCGAACGTCTGCCGTACTGGTATACGATATCGCACGTAGACGGCTGCGTTGCCGCGGGAATTGATTGTAACAAACCACTAGGCGTGGATTTGTGTAAAGTCGGCGCGGTTGCCGCCGTTGTCGAGCGCGGATTTTATACGGAACGAGAAAAGACCGCTCTTGCCGACGCGGCGCCGGACTTCCGCCCGATTTTGTCGTCCCTGATTTGGGCGGCAAAAGAAGCTGCGTATAAACTTCTGTCGATTCAGACGCTCGAACCGTTCGTCCCGGCGCGGTACGAACTCGCCAGCGATGTAACAGAAGTTGCTTTCGCCCAAACCGCCCCGTTTGACCCGTTTGGTCTGACGCTTGACTTCTCCGCGCCGCAATTCTCAAAAGAAAAAGTCGTGTATACCGGAAAAGAGAACTCGCTCTGCGCGTCCGTCCAGTTCTGCCGATACGAAGACGTGGTTGTTGCAATGGCGACGGAGTAAGTAAGAGAAACTTGAGATGAACGCTTGCGGCGGCAGCTTCCAGAAATCTTCTGAACGTGGAATGGCAGCTCGAGCAACTGGTTCGCGGGCGTCTTCGCCCGCCGCGGCGAGGTGCCGCTCCCGATCCGCGCTGCCGCGCGCCTGCCGAAATCCGCTCCCGTTGGTCGCTTTGCGGCGGCAGCTTCCAGAAATCTCTTGAACGTGGAAAGCCCGCTGGAACAACTGGTTCGCGGGCGTCTTCGCCCGCCAAAGCCAATTTGTCCTAATTTGTCCTTGGGGTCTTGAAAATAAGAAAAAATATAATATACTTTAAATAGAAATCGACCCACGGAAACAGAACATCCTTGCCCTCGGGAGCGGGCGAAGACGCCCGCGAACCAGCGGGTCTGAGGTCGCTCGCTGCGTACAGGAGAGCTTGGCGCCTTCCGCCGCAAGCGTCAGAAAAAATATATGGAGTTATATTATGTCGTTTCCTCGTAACAACAAGGAACCATACAAGCGTCGAGACGTTCCGCATTGGGATTATTCTCACGCCACCCAGCATATTTCTTTCCGACTCTCGGATTCCCTGCCACAAAAACAGTTAGAGACGCTCAAAAAACAAGTTGAAGAATACCCGCCATTAAAACGAAATTATTATCTACATCGTGAAATTGAAGAATGGATTAATCGCGGAGTTGGTTCGTGTATTTTAAGGATTCCAGAACTTGCCCAGTGCGTTATTGAGGCGTTTAATTCTCTGAATGAAGAACGGTATCATTTATTCCATTGGGTAGTAATGCCTAACCATGTTCACGTTTTAATTAATGAGTTTCCCCAGAATCCTTTGGGCGACATTATCAATTCATGGAAACATTATACCAGCAGACGCTTTGACGTCATACTGAACAATCTGAAATCGTCCAATCGCTATTCAAACGATTATATTGAGAATATAATCAATACATTTCAGGGACATTACTGGATCATAGATTACTGGGACGTACTAATTCGAAGCAGAAGACATTTCCGTTTGGAATCAAACTATATCGCAAATAATCCAGTAAAAGCGGGACTGGTTGAGAAACCGGAAGACTACCCCTGGAGTAGTTTTTATAAAGGCAGTTAAGAGCGCTTGCGGCGGAAGCTTCCAGAAATCTTCCGAACGTGGAAAGGCAGTCTGTGCAACCAGCCCGGCATGTCCAGCGCTTGCGGCGGAAGCTTCCAGAAGTCTTCTGAACGTGAAAAGGCAGCTCGTGCAACTGGTTCGCGGGCGTCTTCGCCCGCCAAAGCCAAATTGACCTGCAATCCCAGCTCGTCCAGCGCTATGCGGCGGAAGCTTCCAAAAATCTTCCGAACGTGGAAAGGCAGTTCGTGCAACTGGTTCGCGGGCGTCTTCGCCCGCCAAAGCCATCAAAAGCTGTATGATCTCATGCAGACCAGTACGCAGAAAATGACATTCTAAATGGTATGCAAATCTCTCAAGTTTTTTGTTTTTTCCTGAAGCGGGCGAAGACGCCCGCGAACCAGCGGGGCTGTGTCTGCTGGCTGCGAAAGGGGGGCTTGGTGGCTTCCGCCGCAAGCGGAAGTCTCGGGTAGTTGAAGCGACCAGCGGGAGCGGGTTTCGGCAGGCGCGCGGCAGCTTCCAGAAATCTTCTGAACGCGGAATGGCTGCTCGTGCAACGCGCCCGGCGCTCCCAGCGCTTTGCGGCGGAAGCTTCCAGAAGTCTTCTGAACGTGAAAAGGCAGCTCGTGCAACTGGTTCGCGGGCGTCTTCGCCCGCCAAAGCCAAATTGACCTGCAATCCCAGCTCGTCCAGCGCTTGCGGCGGCAGCTTCCAGAAATCTTCTGAACGTGAAAAGGCAGCTCGTGCAACTGGTTCGCGGGCGTCTTCGCCCGCCGAAGCCATCAACTTCCAAAGCTCCGACTGCAGGAAAAGACTTCTCTTCAATCCAGTTGTTTGCAACTCTCTCGAGTTTTCTGGATATTCTTTTTTCCTGAAGCGGGCGAAGACGCCTGCGAACCAGCAGGTCTGAGGTTGTCCGCTGCGAAAGGGGGGGCTTGGAGGCTGCCGCCGCAAGCGGGAGTCACAGGTCGACGAAGCGACCAGCGGGAGCGGTTTTTGGCAAGCGCGCGGCAGCGCGGATTGGCTCCCCCGCCATCGGGGGCGGGCGAAGACGCCCGCGAACCAGCAGGTCTGAGGTTGTCCGCTGCGAAAGGGGGGGGCTTGGAGGTTGCCGCCGCAAGCGGGAGTCGCAGGTCGACGTAGCGACCAACGGGAGCGGTGATAGGACGTCTCGCGCGGCAGCGCGGATTGGCTCCCCCGCCATCGGGGGCGGGCGAAGACGCCCGCGAACCAGCGGGGCTGTGGTTGCTCGCTGCGAAAGGGGGGGCTTGGAGGCTTCCGCCGCAAGCGCTGCTCTCGAGGTGAGCGCTTGCGAACTACTCTCTCCTCACTTCTCACTACTCACTAAACGCTGGTACATTTCCATCAGACGGGCGACGACGTCCATTTCAGAGAGGGAGGGCGGGAAACCGTAGGCTTTCATCACGGCGCGGTCGTTGTTCTGGTGCGCTTTACGCAGTTGAGGCGTCATCGCCGTTTCGTCGTACAAGTCCGCCAAAGAACAACCCGGACTCGCAGCGCGCGCGTCCAGAATCGCATGAGCCGTCTCCTCTATTTTAGACTTCTGCTCCTCCGTTGGCGTACACCACGGAAATGTATTGTAGACCAATTCTTTAGAATAACGATACCGCATTTCCAATCGTCCACAAACCGTTCTCATCCAAGCCATGTGAACGTTGGAGGTTAACACGCCAAAATGATAAAGAGTGGCATTCGGTACAATCTGCACAGCGTTCGAGGAAATAACATTTGCGTCTATAAAACCAATAGGCACATACTTCCGGCGCTCAGATGAAACGCAGGGAACCATTAAATAATCTACACCATCAGGCTGTGTAATCTGCGCGAATAATTGAGGGACTTTCGCATACCCGTTCGTTGTTTTTGCTTTGGATTTTAACCGAAATGCACGTACTGCTTCTACTTTTTCATAAAGGATTCTGCTACTGCGAATGTCATCAGGTGAAGCATTTTTCAACCATAGGCACCACCGCTGTTTTCCATTGATAAACTCCTCTGCGCCGATATAGGGATGTAGCCATTTTTTCAAAGCAGGCTCTTTGCCAAGAATTTCTTCTCGTTCTTCTGCGGAAATCACAAAAAAGCCTCCGTCACGGGGCTGATTGCCAAAATTCATCTTTGGGACATCGAAAAGAGCATCCTTCAGCGCGATTACGAATCTGTCGGAACCTTCTACTAAATAGGGGCTAATGTTGGAGACTTTCTTAGGCTCTCCTTGCAAAAACAAATACTTGTTAACTCGGTTAGTATACGCAAAGCCCACAATCACACAATGTACTGCTGCCTGATCTGAACTCTCACTACTCCACTTGAAGGTCTGATATGCGAAATTGATGTGTGTTCCATATTCGTTTAGAAGAATGTTCCAAAGAATTGGCACTTGGGAACCCTGACAAATGGAATTGGTTGAGACAAATGCGGTCTCAATTCTTGTTTCCTGCATCATCTTTGCGGCAAGTTTGTACCAACATGTAACATAGTCAAGATCCTGCACGTCCTTGATATTTCCAAAAACTGCTTGGATGTCTGCTTTCTGCTCACCACCTTGATCCATCATGCGCGCCCCCACAAACGGTGGATTACTTATAATGTAGTTCAGCTTGTCTTTGGGGACGACGGTTTCCCAGTCGATTCTCAACGCGTTGCCTTCCACGATATTCGCGTACGATTTGAGCGGCAGGAACTGGATGTCGGCGTGGATAATCGCTTCCGTGTTCCGAATCGCCTGGCTTTCCGCAATCCACAGCGCGGTTTTCGCGACGGCGACGGCGAAGTCGTTTATCTCAATTCCGTAG
>JAFSMW010000041.1 GCA_017447745.1 Thermoguttaceae bacterium | reverse complement strand
TATGCTCTTTTCCCCCTGCTTTTAGCTCAATTCTCAAGCAAAAATCGTTTTACAGCGAAAAAACAATACTATTCACGTTTATAATGTCATACTTTTCTCAAAAAATATCTGAAAAGAACCGTTTTAGGAAATGGAAACTAATTAATTCCCCCATCGACGGCGTTAAGCCGATTATCAAACGCATCACTGAAAGTCTGAATAATCTGTTCGAGCAAAATAAAGACAAGATTAAAAAAGGCGATATCAACTTTCTGCTCTTTGTTGGCGGTTCGTCATACATTCCTTATGTTCAGGAAACGATTAAAGAGTATCTTGGAATTGATAACAGTCAAGCTTTCTGCAATGAACCTAATAAGGCTGTAACGCGAGGAGCCGCCATTTATGCTGCCGATCAGTCTATTCTCAACTCTGAAAATCCAGAAGAGACTGGCGTTCAGTTCGGTCGTGACCCTGGTAGAGTTATGATCGTTTATGCCAGATCGCCTCATGGCATTGGCTGCCAAATCACAGACAAACCGACGGGAAAACATATTTACAGTCAATGGTTTCCTCCTCAGCAACCCATTCCATTTGAAGGCAGCTTTGATTATCAGTTGCTTGAGCCAGACCAAACTTCTGTACGATTTGGAGTTTACCAGTCAACAATAGACAAGGATGGGCAGCCCATTGAAGATACGGAATTCACCGGTTGTGAGAATCAAATCGTAAACATTCCGCCTACCACAGATGGAACATGTCGACAGATTAAAGTCGAAGTCCAATACGACGAAAATGGATTGCTTATTGCAACTATTACAATCCCGTCAACTGGGCAAAGCATGGAGCTTAAACACCAAGTTAGCGCAAATGCTACTGATGCAAGCAGGAGGAGAGTTGAGGACTTTACAAGGGGGCGATAAATTATGGGTTGCAAAAATAGATAAAATAAGAAATTAAAACGTAGCCCACGCCTTTAGGCGTGGGATCATAAAAGACATAAATTTTTTTAAAACGCACGAATTCCACTCCCTTCCCCGCTCCTTCAGGAGCGGGGAAGGGAGTGGAGGGGAAGCATCTGGGGAGTGGCGTCTTTGTTTAGTCCCCCAGATAAATCTGGGGGCTACGAAAAGGATAAACGTATTTTCTACGTTTCGTTTGTCCCCCAATTTTGAACACGCCCCTTTACAAAAACAAAGAACTGATGTTTCAAAATTAACATATTGAATTGGATACATAAACGTCTGACTGAATAGTATCGTTCAGTTAGACGTTTATAAATATCTGCTTGATTATTCCCACTATCAACTAATTTAGATTTTAACGTATAATGTTTGATATTTTTGAATTTCTCGGCATTGAAGTAACCAGCAGTCAGAAAACCGTTCAGAAAGCTATTAATAGCTTGGACTTGAAGAAAAAAGCTGCATTAAACAATAATGCGAAATATTCAAAGATTCGAGATTGGATTTTCAATGAAAGATTAAATCAAGAATTCTTGAAGTATGTCAATGCTATCCGTCTTTTACGAGGTGCAAATAACAATCAAAATCAAATGGAAGACAATCTGTTTGATATTTTTGATTTTCTCGGCATTGAAGTAACCAGCAGTCAGAAAACCGTTCAGAAAGCTATTAATAGCTTGGACTTGAAGAAAAACGCTGCATTAAACAATAATGCGAAATATTCAAAGATTCGAGATTGGATTTTCAATGAAAGATTAAATCAAGAATTCTTGAATTATGTCAATAACATCCGTGCTCAACGAGGTACAAACAACAATCAAACTAATACCAACCAAACTCATTCGGACGAACCGGAAGAATGGATTATATTCGATGATTCGGACGAACCGGAAGAAGGGGTTCCATTCTATATTCCAGTCGAACCAGAACCGTCCAAACCACCCAAACCTAAACCTAAACCACCTAAACCACCCAAGCCAGAACCACCCAAACCACCACAGCCACCGAAATGGCAGGAAATTCTGTCAAATTTCATTGACAAATTACAGCCATTTTGGGCGCTAATAAAGAAGGTATTTTCCAATAACGCCTCTCCGACGCTTTCATTCTTACTACGACCTTTAATTGCGTTAAACTCGACGCCATTTGCATATGTTGTCCTGTCGATTATCGCGATTTCTCTGGCGTGGCTGAATCCAGATATAGGTACAGCAAAATGGCAGAACATTTCGCTTTCGCAAATTGCTCACTGGAGCATACCGGTATTATTCTTTCTTTATGGGCTGATGTGTAACTTCTCTGATATGGATTTCAGATTGAGTAACTTCAAGTTTCATATTTTAACGCAAGCCGGCTCGATGTTAATTTACCCGTTTTTTAGCGTGGGAATTATTGTTTTCACCGGTCTCGGATTTCAGGATGACGAATCAATTTCTCTCCTGTGTTTGGGGATTTTTTTCCTTTACGCTCTGCCGTCTGACCTTCCTCTTTCCCACTTATTAGGTTATATTGTAACGCCGTATTGGATATCTCTTATCGTTAGCGCTAGTCCTGACCTTGGGGTAAAGCTGGATGTAGATTCAATTTATACTTTACTTCTTTACCAAATGGTTGTTCCCATTATTGGAGGGGCAATTCTGCGTTATTTATGTAATAAGTTCTTCCAACGGCATTCAAGGTCTTTATTATTCATATTCCTGTTATATCAGAGCATCGTTATTCTGATTATTTACACGTCTTTTTGCAACTCATTCAAACACGAAATGTTTACGACCATAAAGATATCGACGATCCTTGCGATTTTCGTTGGAATGCTCGTCCTGTACGTTGTCGTCAACACAATATTGTTCTGCATTTACAAAACAATGCTTAATGAAGAAGATACGGGCTTAGCTCTGTTTAACGCATCAAATAAGTCGCTGGTGGATGGCACGGTGCTATCGCAAATTCTCTTTGTCGTCCCCTATATGACTGGATTATTGCTCTTGCCGTTGCTGCTGTATCACACATTGTATATAACTTATGACTACATAAAAAACATAGAATCATACAGGTGAGTAACATTACCAGCGAGGTAAGAACGTTAGCGTTTGGGGATAGCTTTGAAAATCATCATAAATTTGGTTCTTCCGGCAAGTTTATACCTGTGAGCTAAAATTTGGTTTATATAGGGGCTATTAAGTCCCACACGGAAAACACGGATGAGACGGAACGCGAAGCCGCGCTGGCTGTAGGTTAAGGTTTTGCCTCCGAAATAGTTGGTTTCGGCGCTATCCACGTCCAAGCATGAACCGACCTTGTCAGTTACACCGATTGTTTATTTTTCATACTTGCATTATTGGCAAGACTTGATTTCCTTTATATACTAAAACGACTTGAGTTTTTCCGATGTTAAGCCTCTAGCTGCCAGCTTCTAGCTATTAGCTTGATAAACCTGATTCGTGCATTATCGCAAGAAATAGGGATAACCAGGCTAGCGGCTAGCAGCCAAGAGCTAATAGCTCATTTTTCGGGAAATTTCAAGTAGAACAAGTATATTTTGGTTCATCCGACAAGTTGGTACTTGAGCTAAAAAGCAAGTGTTTTTCCGTCCCAAAGTATTTTTAAACACGAAACACACGAAATACACGAAAAGAAATTTTAGAAAAATCTTTCGTGCTTTTCGTGTTTAAAATCCAATGATTTACGAATGAGGATTGAATTGTTAATTAATCAATCGGTGAATATCCGTTTAATCCGTTAAATCCGTGAACGGACGGACCTGATCAAAAACTGTTAGGTACGCAGTTATCGGATGAGCCATAAATATTGTTTTTTACTTGTATCCCCACAAGGTTACCCCCCGTGGCTCGCTGTTAAGTTCTATCTCAGCTCGCAGGCTCTTTTTCCCTTAAAACCAAAAATTTTTCGTTTTTTTGACGTTTTTCCTGTAACGTTCCCGGAACAAATTTCGTTTATTATACCAGAGGCGAAAAAAATCGCCCACATTGTGGTTTTTCTTCTTTCCTGTGGGGTTTCCCGTTCATCGCCGCCCACCGGTTTTGATACGGGAAAAACAAAACAAGCTCTGGCAGCCAGTCTGTCAGAGCTTGTTTCATAAATAATTGCTTACACTATAGTTAGAGCAAGAAAACAACAACGCCTTGCAATTTCTTGCAAGGCGTTAAGTATACCCGGAGAGGGGATCGAACCCTCACGACCTTAGCGGTCAGGGGATTTTAAATCCCCAGCGTCTGCCATTCCGCCACCCGGGCATTGTTATCGTTATGATAGCACATTTTCAAAATTAATCAAGGCGCCCCCGATAGCAAGGCGCCGCTGCGCTTCACACCCACGGGTTAACACCCGTGGCTCGCCAATATTTTATTTGACGACAACTCGCGGGTCGACGACGCTGTAAAGCATGTCCGCCAGAAGCTGTCCCAGCAGGGTTAGCGTCGAGAACATCAAAACCAGTCCCATGATCAGGAAGTGGTCTCGCCAGGTAATCGCGTCGAGGAACAGCTGACCGATGCCCGGCCAGCGGAAAATGTTTTCCAGAATGACGGAGCCGCCGACCAGACCCGGCAGCGACATGCCCAGCAAGGTAACGAACGGAATGAGCGTGTTTCTGAACGCGTGATGAAGCGTAACGTTTCGCGGGCTGACGCCTTTGGCGCGCGCGGTGCGGATGTAGTCCTGTCGAACGACTTCTTCCATGTTCGACTTGATAAACCGGCTCAAATACGCCAGAGACCCGTACGAATAGCACAGCGTCGGCAAGAGCATGTGTTTGAAGCTGTCGCCCAGTTTTCCAAAGAAGGACAAACTATCGTAATTGTCGCTGTGAAGACCGGGTTCCAGCTTAAGCCAGTCAAAGGGCATGTTCTGATAAAATACCAGCAATAACAGCAACGCCGCCACAAACGACGGGAAGGAGTACAAACCGTACAGGAACAGACTCAAAATGCGTTCCCGCTTCTGTCCGCGATGAACGGACGAATACAAGCCAATGGGAATTGAAAGCATGTACGTTATCAGCAATGATACAATCGACAGCTGCATGGTCGCGCCCAATCGTTTCCAAATGGATTGAGAAACAGGCGTTTTTTCTCGAGACGACATTCCCAAGTCCATTGCTTTGAATCGAATAATCGGCCAGCGAAGGTACGGGGCTTTCTCTTGAACCTGCAAAACGACAGGAGACAGACGTCCCGCCCAGACAAAGTATCCGACATACCACGGTTTATCGAGCGCAAAATACTTCTCGCGTTCTTTTCGGTCGGCTTCCGACATGCTCCGGTTCGGGTCAAAACCTTCTTCAAGCATAACAGGAGACCCCGGCATGGCGCGAACCAGACCGTAAACGATAAACGTAATGAAAAACAGCGTGATACACGCCAGAACAAGTCGTTTGAGGAAATATTGAAACATGGTAAATTAGGCAGTAGGCAATAGGCAGTAGGCAGTAGTTTGTGAAGCGCTTTGCGCCTCCGCTAGAACCGCGTAGCGGTTCAATATCAGTAGCCGTGGGTTTTAACCCACGGGGCAATAGGCAGTAGGCAGTAGGAGGATTAAGGGATTAGTCAATAGGCTATAGTTTAGGCTGTAGGAGTATTAAGGCAATAGGGAATAGGGAGTAGTTTTTTAAATTCGCCATAGGCGAAACACTATTGCCTACTGCCTACTGCCTTTCCTCTTCTTTCGGCGCCCAAATGTTGCCTTCGATTATCCCGCGGGGATAAAAGCCGTAGCCGCGAATGCGCTTGCTGACAGCGTAAAACGCGTTGCGGCAGTATAAAAACGTATATGGTTGTTCGTCATAAATAATATTGTGAATTTGACCGTAAATTGCCATTCGCTTGGCGCGGTCGTATTCATGCTTGCCTTCTATGAACAATCTGTCAACATCCTTGTTGGAATAGTAGCCGTAATTTCTGTCCTTTCCGGTTCCCCAGATGTTTTGGGACGTGTCCGGGTCAGTGCCGGCTCCCCAGCCGCCTAAAGCAGCTTCAAATTCGTGACACTGTTCTTTTTGCATCAACGTCGTAAATTCAACTGGACGAACGTTGCACGCCACCCCGATGGATTTAAGGCACTGCATCATCAACTCGCAAATCTGCAGAGCGATTGACGAGGAGTTGTTGCAGTAGAGCGTAAATTCAAAGGGAAGATAATACTGCGGCAGTTCCATTTTTTTACCGCTGGCTAAAACAATATGATCCGCGTTGAGAACGATTGAATCTTCGCCTTCCTTGACTTCCGTTTTTGTATCTCCGGAAATTATGTATGTTTTACCGTCTTCGATAACGTATCGCTTGCCGTCTTTAGCGACGATTTCTTTTGCCTTGTCGCCGCCCCACAACGGCCATCCGCTGCTGACAGGAAATCTCTTTCCGCCCTTGACAATAAAGATCTCATTGTTATGAATCATCGCCCCGGCGGTTACGTACTTGTCCAGAATGCCGTCGCCGTCGTGATCTTCCCACCCGGCTTCTTTGAGCAGTTGAATTGCTTTGACAAGGTCTTGTTGATACGGCGGCTTGGCGTCTTTGGGAAACGCCGGATTGAGCGGATGATAAATTCCGCAGGACGGTTCCGCCAGATTGAACAGAATGACGTCAAACATTTCCTTGTAATCAAAGGCGTAGGACATCGCCTGACGAACGCGTTTGTCTTCAAAATACTGGGTTTTCAAATTCCAGCAAAAATGGAACGACGTCCATTCAACCGCTTGAACCTTGGTGCACTTCTCATAAAACTGGGCATCGTTCGTTTGAGTGTCCCATTGGTTAAAATCAATTTGCATATAGTCCAAATCGCCGCGCTTCATTGCCATTAACGCAATTTCGGAAGATGGAATAATGTTGATGCGAACCTTTTTGAAATACGGCTTGTCTCGAACCTGTTTGCCATTGTACATATAGTAATCTTCACGCGCTTCCAACTCAATATACTGATTGGTAACGCGTTTTGTAATCTTGTACGGACCGGCAACAACGGGATCGTTCTCCCATTTAATGTGTTGAGCGCCAGTCAACGTCGGGTCTTCAGTCCAGGATTTTTCATAAATATGCTTTGGAATAACCGCAAAGTTCATATTCAACGTGTTTGTAACCAACGGCTCTTTATGGAAGAACACAAGAGTGTTTTTATCGTAGGCGACGCAGGCTTTAATCTGATCCGTTCCGCTTCGCATGGCGGGCGTAGGAACTTCGCGCGTCATGATGAGCTTGAACGAGAACTCAATGTCGTAGGCGGTAAACGGCTCGCCGTCAGACCACGTAATATCGTCTCGCAAAATAAACATGTCGCAATAGCGGTCAGGCATGGTCTTCCATTCCAGAACCGTGTCTTTGGGAGCGTAGCTTTCCATCGTGTCGTAAGTATGCGACATGATCCCGATTGACATCAAATTCGCCAAATCGAATTCCGTTACAGAACTCATCATGATCGGATTGACGCTTTTGGCGTCTGACGGCGACTGACGAACCAGCGTTTGTTCGTAATCGACTTCTTTCGCCTCGTTTTCCGGGAGACGCCCCAGCGTATGACGAATCTTATTGTTGTTTTCGGGAGAATCGTTTACCAGATTCAGAGCCTCTTTGACCGTCGTGGGCGCCGGCTCTCCATTGAGATATTGATATACCAGCTTCGACCCGTCCTTAACCGGATTGACAACCCAACCGCCCTGCTCTTTTGCCTGAGCGTTGAGCTCTTCCAGCGTCGGGGGCGTAAACGGTTCGAGCATGTTGCCCAAGACGAGTTTATCCTTTTTCGTCTCTCCCGCGGCAGTTGGTTGTTCGTCTGCTGAAGCGTCCTCGCTTTCAGCAGCAGTGTTTTCGTCTGATTTGTTCAGCTGCGGAGTTTCATCGTCTGGAAATTCGCATCCGACGATCAACATAAACGACAATAAAAACAACGCTGTGAGGATTCGTTTCATACTTATGGTTAAAGTGAGTAGGGAGTGGGGAATAGGGAGTGGTAAGTGGTAAGTAGGGAATAGGCGCGAAGCGCATCCGCTAGAACCGCGTTAGCGGTTCAATATCACTAGCCGTGGGTTTCAACCCACGGTGTAAGTGGTTAGTTGTAAGTTAGATGAGCGCTTGCGTACTAACCACTAACCACTTTTCTCTCTATTATAACAACTTTCCTTCAGAAAGTTTATACATTCTGTCCGCTTCTTGAGCAATTATTGGGTCGTGAGTTACCATGAGAATGGTAAGTTTCTCTTCTCGCTGTAATGAATACAGCAGTTCCAATATTTCCCGCCCGGTTCTCTGATCGAGGTTGCCTGTCGGCTCGTCCGCCAAAAGCAGTCTTGGCGACGTAATGAGCGCTCTGGCAATAGCGGCTCGCTGCATTTCTCCGCCGGACAGCTCTCGCGGCTTGTGTTTAACCCGATGTTCCAGTCCAACTCGATGAATCAGTTCCATTGCACGAAGCCGGTACTTTCGTTTATTTATCAGCCATTCAAAGGGAGACAATCGAACCATAATCGGCATAAGGATGTTTTCCAGCAGCGTAAACTCCGGCAAGAGATGATAAAACTGGAATACCAACCCAAAATCGTGGTTGCGAATTTTGTCTTTTTGCCATGAAAAAAGGTTGTCAATACGCCTGTTTTCATAGATAATCTCGCCGGCGTCTATGTTGCACAACAACCCGATCGCGTTGAGGAGCGTGGATTTCCCTGAACCGCTTTGTCCAATAATAGCGGTAAATTCTCCTCGAGCAATGTCAAACGAAAGGTCTTGTAAAACCGGAACGGTGATTCCGCCGCGGGTAAAACTTTTATATAAATGCTTAACAGAAGCAATAATTTTTTGCGATGGCAAGGCAACTTCTGAACGAGCGGGCTTTGGAGCCAACGAACCGGAAGTGTCGCTGGGCAGCGTATTGTGGTTTACTGCTGCATTAACGGATGAAGGCTCTTGACTTGAATTGGGGTTTGAGGGTCGCATTGTTCCTGAAGATCTGGACAAAGATCGCGTTGATTGTTCAGACGGTTTCTTATCGGAAGGATTAGCGCCAACAAAATCGTTTGCCGTAAAATGAACCGATTTTCCAGTACGGTCTGATGACGCGGCAGATTCGTCTTCCTCTGCGTTTTGCCTTATAACTTCGTCAATTGGTCTGATGAATCGCGAATCGTTGTCTGAATTGAAATCGTTTGGATGAGTTAACGAGCGCTCGTATGATTCAACAGCTCCTTTGGCGGCGCGAAGCGTTGACCGGGTTCGAGTCCAATTGTACTGGTCGTCGTCAACCTCAGACGCGCTGGTTCTACCGCCTGAATTAGCGTTAGCGTCGGGATTGGCGGAGCGAGGCTTCATGCCTTCGCCTCCAACTCGAGGAGGATTCGCATTCGATGACGCAGAATACTGAGATTGAGTCTGACGGGGCGGCTGGTTATTGCTAAGCGAATAACTCGAATTCGGTTCAGGCGGCGATTGCGTCTGACCAAATCTGCCAGAATTCCAGATTGAATCCCAGTCGGCGGTCAGATTCGGCATGGATATTTCAGGCGCAGACAACGGATCAGACATTGAGCTTGAGGAGGAGTCAGGATTTGCATTGTCCGATACAGGAGACAAATCCAGCTTGATTGCCGACGCGGCTGAAGACGATTCGGACGGGTTGGAGTCCGCAGCGCTTTGCTGCGCCAATTGGCGCGAATATTCCATCAGTCTTTTCAGCTTTTCCTGTTCGTTCATATTTTAGGGTTTTGAGGCAGTAGGCAGTAGGCAGTAGGCAGTAGGCAGTAGAGAAATCTTTACTACTGCCTCTTGCCTATTGCCTCTTGCCTTCTTTTAACTTCTCAGCGTTTCTACCGGCTGCATTGACGCGGCGCGCCATGCAGGAAACACACTGGCTAAAACCGTTACTGTAATCGTCCCAATAACAATCCAAACAATGGTTTGCCACTCAACGCAAGTGGGAATCTTGTAAAAATAATAAATGTCAGGGGGAAAAACCTGACGCCCTGTCAGGCTCGACAAGCAGTCTGCAATTGGATTGATGTTATCCAGGAATATAAGACCGCCAATAACGCCAAATACCGAACCGACAATTCCCAGCAACAGTCCGTAAATCAAAAATACCGACATGATTCCTAGCGCGGACGCTCCCAAAGCGCGAAGAATGCCGATGTCTTTGACCTTTTCCGAAACAATCATCAAAAAGATTGTCATGATGGAAAAACCGCAAACGGCAATAATCAAAAACAGCAGAACGTTCATAATGGATCGTTCCATCTCAACCGCTGACAACAGGTTGCTTCGTTGATCCTGCCAGGTTTGAATTTTGTACAGTTCCCGATCCGGAGAATTGAACTCCTCTTTGAGCAAATCCCGAACCATCGGTCCGTCTTTTTCGTCTTTGAGCTTGATTCGAATCGCGTTTACCATGCCTTTATTGGAAATCGGGTCGAACATGGCTCGCAAACGCTGCATGGCGTCCAAAGGAATAAATACAAACTGGGAATCGAATTCGCTCATCTTGCTTTCGTAGATGTCAACAACGGTAAAATTGTCAGTAATCCCCTTGGGCGGCATGGACGCGCTTGCCATCGTCAATTTGACGTCTCTACCCGGCCAACAGTAAAACTTTTCTTTACCATCGGAGGTTCGAATTGACGCCAGCGATATTCCCATAATCATGCCCGTGTGCTGTTCTTTGCGCGGGTCGAAAACATGAACGTTTTCCGGCTTGCGGAACTGGTTGAACGGGTCGTTAATAGCGCTTCCCGATTCGTCTTTCTGAGGCGCGGTTATCGGGTCGTTTTCTATATTGGAAACAAATCCGCTGGGCTGGGACGCCATGGGAAGCGGAGTCTGCTGCGCCGATTCCCGTTCCAGAGCCTCGTTTTCCGCATGGGGATCTGAAGGAAGCTCTGGCAAAACAACCGTACCGTCAGCAGGATTGTCAGCCGACGTCTCCGTGGCGGGCGGATAATTCGCCTGAACTTTGACTGCCGATTTTCCAGAGATGTTTCTGACAGCTTGCGGTTCATCGCTGTTATGAGGACTGGGAAACGCCTTTGGCTCATCGTCTTGACTTTCCTCCGATAACGAAGGCGTCTGCTGTTTGGGCGTAATTGAATTCGGCATTCCCGAAGCGTCAGCTCCCTGAGAAGGGGGTGTTGACGGAATTTCCGGAATCGGTGGCGGAACGTCGGATTTCTGCTCCGTTTGTTCTTCTATCGGAGGCGGCAACGACGGCAACGAATCCGCTGTTTCAGGCTGCGAAATATTCGACGTCTCTGTCTGGAGATTATTTGAAGTTTCCGGCTGAGGGTTAGTCTGAGGAGACATCCCAGACGAAACAGGCTCAGTATTTTGCGGAACTGACGGCGGAGCCTGTTCTTGCTGAGCGTTTATTCTTTTGAGTTCGGCAGCGGGATCGGTTATCGGTTCGCGGATGATTTCCGGCTGGACGATAAGATTTCGTCGATACTTCCACCCAGCGTCCTTGAGCTGTTCGCGAGGATGATTCGGGTCGGACGACTGTTCGTAACCGTCTTCCCGCAACTCAAAACTAAATTTTTCCCGATTGAGAGGATGCTGAAAATACTTTCCAAAATCCTTGGATTCATTTTCTCCATCCGGATCTATGCCGATAATGTAAACCGGCTGATGAATCCAGTCCTGACCAATCTGAAACGAGACAAGCCCTTGCGATTGACACAACGGCGTCATAGAGGCAATTTTATCGCCGCAAACTTTGCGAATGCGCTCCATGTGAAGCTGAGCGTCTGGAAAGCCGCTGGCGCTCCACGACTCCAGCGTTACATCGGACAAAACGCCATGCATGCGGTCGCGCATTTCATGCGAAAAGCCCGCCATTACGCCGTTGACAACTATCATGACGCCAACGCCGAGCATAATGCATAGCACGGTAAATGCCAGCAGCATTCTGGTACGGAGATAGCGAAGGCAAAGCTTGAGTTTGTACATATTGGGAGTGGTGAGTGGTTAGGTTTAATCATTCTGGACGAAGGAGCGGGAACAGGATAATGTCGCGAATGGACTGCGAGTTGGTCAACAGCATGACAAGGCGGTCAATGCCGATTCCCAATCCGCCGGCGGGCGGCATGCCGTTTCGCAAGGCGCGAATGAAGTCGGTGTCCATTTTCGCCATCGATTCTTCTTCCGGAAGCCCTTCCAGCTGCTGCGAAAACAGCTTTTCCTGCAAGTCCGGATCGTTGAGTTCCGTATAGGCGTTCGCCAGTTCCATGCTCTTGACGAACATCTCAAAACGTTCGGCAATAGCCGGGTTGGATCGCTTGCGCTTGGTCAACGGGCAGATGGAAGCCGGGTAATCGTAGACGAACGTCGGCTGATCGAGCGTCGGTTCGACTTTTTCCTCGAAAACCTCGTTGAGAATGACGTCCGGGTGCTTGCCAGCCGTTTCCAGACCAATCGAGGCGGCGTACTGAGCCATCGCTGCGGTGTCAGCCGGGTCGACGCCTGTCGCTTCCTTAACCAAGTCCAAATACTTGCGGCGGGCAAAGGGCGGCGTAAAGTCAATTGTGCCGTCTTTCCACGGCAAAACGAAGCTCTGTCCAGTCGCCTTAATGGCGTTGACGATAATCTTTTCCGTCAAGTCCATCATGGTTTCGTAGTTGCCGTACGCCTGATAGATTTCCGTCAGCGTGAACTCCGGATTGTGGCGAATGTCGATGCCCTCGTTGCGGTAGACGCGCCCGATTTCGTAAACGCGTTCCATGCCGCCGACCAGAAGCCGCTTCAGATGAAGTTCCAAAGCGATTCGCATGTACAGATCAATGTCCAGAGCGTTGTGATGAGTTACAAACGGACGAGCCGCGGCGCCGCCGGCAATCGCGTGCAGAGTCGGACCTTCGACTTCCGTAAACCCTTCTTCGTCAAGAGTTTGACGCAAAGACTTAAGAATCGCACTGCGGCGCAGGAAGCGTTCCATTGTACCTTCGCCGTAGATGAGGTCAACGTATCGCTGACGCTGGCACAGTTCCGGATCCGTCATGCCGTGGAACTTCTCCGGCGGCGGAGTGAGGCACTTCGTCAGGAACGTAATTTTAGACGCGAAAATCGTCAGTTCGCCGGTGCGGGTTTTAACGAACTCGCCTTCAACGCCGATGATGTCTCCCAAGTCAAAGCACTTGGCAATGGGGAAATTCTCTTCCCCTATTTGAGATTTGCCAATCATGACCTGGATGCGTCCGGTTTTATCCTGAATGTTGAGCCAAATGACTTTTCCAGACGGGCGCATCAGAATAATGCGTCCAGCCGCGTTGACTTGCGGTCCGTGATGTTCCGCCGGCTGACCTTCTACCTGAGAAGGGACTTCGATAATTTCCGATTCTCGAGCGCGGATTTCTGCAATCGGCATCGCGCCGTCGTAGCGCTGACCCCACGGGTCGATGCCCAATTCTTCCAAACGCCGCATCTTTTCTCGTCGAGCCGCTTCCAACGCCGCAGCTCCAGTTACTGCTTCCTTAGCCATGATTTTGTTAAAGGTTGTGTATTGTTATAGTAGAACTAATAATTACAGTTATCAGTTACGAGTAATTCCCTTATAATGTTCAAACAGAACGCCCGCTCCAGGAGAAACAGGAATCGAACCCGTATAGGGATAATCTCGCATCATGTTTTTCCTATTGTATCAATTTTGCGTATTTGGTCAAGAGCAGAAATAAAAAAGGGATTGCCGCCCCTGTACATTCCCATGCACTATATTACTATCATTTTTTTCTGATTAATCTAGCGTCTATTCTGATCTGTATGTCGCAACTCCTAAAAGCCACCTATCTTACCAAGAATATTTTAAAAAAATTTTTTGAATTTGTTGACAAATGATAAATTTGACATTATAATATATTTAAGCGTAATTATATATTATTGTTAAAAGTTAAAAACCTTTTAACTTTCCAATTTTGGATTCAATACATTTTTAACATATCATTATATGGAGCTGAAACATGACTTCCTCAAAGCGTAACATGATTTCAAGCAAAATTCGTCTGGCTTTTATCGCAGCAGCAATTCTGAGCGCGGCGTTAATGACAAACGCCAAAGCAGACGTTTCGTTCAACGGAACCAATTTTTCCGGCAGCGGGACTTATTCCGAGGCGGTAAATTCCACGTCCAATTTGACGGCAACGCCTGATTCAGGACAGACGATAACGTTTAACAACAACATCGTTTCAACCAAGAACTTTACCCAAACCGGAGAAAACGTTGTTTTCAATTCAGGAACAAACAACTCCTTCAACATGCTTTATATCAACAACGGTTCTGGCAACGGCGCAAAAATGACGCTCAGCGGTTCCATGAACTTGACAGAATTGCATGTTGCCAATGCAAAAACGACGCATTTAGCCATTACAGAAGGAGCAACGTTAAACGTTTCCGGCATTGCTTATATCAACGAAGCAAAAAACGCTCAGGGCGTCATTACTCAAACCGGCGGCGATGTGTCGTTTACAACCAACGGTTCAACGTCAGTTCGAATCGGGCACTGGCCCAACACGGGCTATCCGTCCAGATACAATATCTCTGGCGGAACATTGAGCATTCCCAAGACTATCACTTATGTCGGATGGGATGGCTATGCTGAAATGAATATCAGCGGCGGCGCTGTCAGCTTGAAAGGTCTTAGCCTTTCTAACAATGCTAACGCTAAAGGAACTCTTACACTAACTGGCGGAACGCTTAACATGGGAGACGGCGGCGTCTCTCGCAACAAACGAGGCGCCAGCAGTTCAATCGAACCGGTAATCAAATTCGGAAGCGGCACAGTTAACGCAACAGCCAGCCATACCTGGGCAAGCAATTTGAATATTACGCTCAATGATGGTACAACAACTACATTGAACGCTGACGCTGGCAAAACGATTACTCTTGCCAGTAAACTCGCCGGAAACGGATCAATCACAAAGACCGGGGAAGGTACGCTGATTCTTTCCAACGCCAATACGTACACGGGAACTACAACAGTCGAGGGCGGATTGCTCAAACTGACAGGAAACGGAACTACCGGAACAGGCGCTCTTACTGTAAACGGAACTGTCGAATACAACTACTCAGACGACAAAACGATTGCTTATGATATCTATGGCAGCGGCAATCTTGTCAAATCCGGCGATGGAGCCTTAACGCTTCCCTCTTATAATTCGTATTCCGGTAAGACAACCGTTTCAGGCGGAACGTTAATTCTTCCTGACGCCGCCAACTTTTCATCTCCTGAAATTGAGGTAAAGACTGGAGCCTATTTCAAGGCAGGGTTTAACCTGGATAATGCAAGCATTAACGTCAACGGAGGAAACTTTGTTCTTGGAACAGACAACAGTTCGTCTGTTGGAGTAATTGTTCCTGATATAACGGTTTCTAACGGAGGCATAGTCAGCTTCAATATGATCGACTATACCGACGTTTGGTACGGTTACGACTATTTGGAAATTAATGATTCAGCCTCAATGACATCCGGATATCTGAACCTTGTTTTCAATCAGGATTCCAATTTATGGTATGACAACATTACGGACGACGGATACGAACTTATCACCTTTAAAGGGACTAGCGATGACTTTACGTTCTCCAATATGAACGTTTTGGTCAACGGAACGTCAACGTCCAAATGGCGGCTGGAAAAAACGGACGCCGGCGTCTTTCTCATGAAAGGCAGCGACGGTCCTGCGCCGGTTACGCCTTACTGGAACGCCAACAGCGGAGACGACCTCGCTTTGGGACAGTGGACAATTGACCACAACCCCAAACTGGGCGTTCAATTTACCGAAGGAACCAATACCGCGTCTGAATATACCGGTACCGTTGTTATGTCAGAAAATGCTTCATTCGAAGTTGGCGCCGAGAAAGTATTAAAGATGTCTGGAGTTATTTCAGGATCAGGCGCAATGGAAAAGATCGGCGCTGGTACGCTGTATTTAAGCAATGCCAATACCTACAGCGGCGGAACGACCATTTCCGCTGGCAATGTAACAATTTCCAATCCCGGCGCTTTGGGAACCGGTTCTGTTACGATTAACGGCGGAACGCTTGACGCAACTCCAGCAGGAAGCGCTCAAACGTTCAATAACGACGTCGTTGTCGGCGCGGACGGAGCAACCATTTCTGTGGCAACCGGCGAGTATTCCAGCTTTAAATCCGTTTCCGGCTCCGGCGATTTAACAACCAACGGGTACATTCATTTCAACGGGAACGGCGGGTACAACGGTCATTTAACCGTTGCCAGCGGCTTTACCCGAGTTAATCCCGGGGCGTTTGGGGTATTCGACCTGACAATCAACCAAGGAGGGCGCTTTAACATTTTCGATTCGGGAACGGTTCAGATCGGCAAACTCAATTCTACGGCAGACGTTGAAGTGTTCGGCTCCAGAGATGTAAACGTCTACACGTTTGAAATTGGCGCTGGCACAACCAGTTCTGACTCCGCTTCCTTTGCAGGTTACATTCGCGGCTTGCCAGACAAGAGAAATGTAACAATCAAAAAAGTCGGAGAAGGAACGCAAACGTTCTGCCGAACAGGGTACGGGTACGCTGGAACGAACAACTCCCTTAAAGAAATTATTATCGACGGCGGAAAAATGGTAATCAACGCTAACCACAGCGTTTTTACCGCTGGCAGTACAACGGGATACTGGGGAACCGCTCCGATTACAGTCAACGAAGGCGGAACGCTGGAATACGCCAGAAACTGGAACACGTCTCCCAACGTTATGCTGACCGTCAACGGCGGTACGCTGGCGTTGAACAGTGCGCAGTATCAAAACCTGCTGACGCTGAATTCCGCAACGGTTAACGGAACCGGTCAGCTTCGCGCCGGATACGTAGGTTCTGGAACCTGGACAGTAAAAGGCGGAACGTCAACCATTGATACCAGTATATCGCTTGTTCTAAAAGGAAACTATAAAACCTTAACCGTCAATTTTGATTCCGGTTCAACCCTGGATATTAAAAAGAACCTTTCCGGTCTGGACGGCTATACCGGCACGGCAGTTGTATTTAACGGAACGGGCGACGCCCCGGGAAATATCAATTTCAATTCCGCCGCCGGCGCTGTAACCGGTTTGGGAGCTTTTACGTTCAACAATATGAACGCAACCATTTCTTATGGTACAAGCTGGTTGGGAAGCGGTTATTTTAGCGGTTCGTCTGTTACAGTCAAAAATTCGACATTAACGACGTCTTGCGACCACTCGACCAACAACACTGTTATTACACTTGACAACGGCGTTTTGAACTTTGACGGAAAGGTCAATTCGTACGCTCATCAGATCTATATGAAAAACGGTTCGTCCATTACTGGAACTCAATTTAGCGCTGGTCATAACTGGAATTCACAGTTTATTACTCAGTACGAAAATGGAACTCCGGAAAACGTGATGAACGAAATTTCTGCCGACATCGCCATGTATAATACCGGTAGAACTATCACATTTAACGTTGCAGACAAAGCCCCGCTGACGCTTTCCGGCTCGTTGATTCCGATGGATCCTGGTCATTACAACGCTCTGGATAAAACCGGAGCTGGTACGCTGACGCTGACGGCTCCAAACAGCCACAGTACGACAACCGTTTCTGAAGGTACGCTGGTTCTTTCCGGCAACGGGACGTTTGGAACTGGAGACGTTGTCAACAACGCGGCGATTGAATTCGCTCACACTTCAGAACAGACGTTAACCAACGCCATTTCCGGGTCTGGAACCGTTGCAAAGACCGGCTCCGGCAAGCTAACCATTTCCAGCGTCAACACGTACACCGGCGACACGACCGTTTCCGGCGGTACGCTCGTTTTGGCAAGCTCTGGAAGCCTGTCGACGCCCAATCTTACTGTTGAATCGGGAGCGACGTTCCAGACTGGCGCCAATCTTGCCTCAACCAACGTTGCTCTCAACGGAGGGTCGTTTGTTTTGGGAACCAGCAGCTCGGCGGCGGAAATCACCATTGCAGACTTCGCTCTTAACGGCGGTACAGTCAACTTTGATTTCTATGCCGCAACGTCAGCAACCAATTACGATTATCTGCTTGCCAATGCCACGACGTTGACCTCCGGCGCCATCAATATTAATTTTGCTAATAACGACGAACTGACCTGGTGGAACAATACTTCAGGCGGATATATTCTCATTGACACATTAGGCATCTCTGGCTCTTTGGACAACATTGAGCTGTTGGTCAATTCCGCTCAAACGTCAAACTGGTATCTGGATACAACCGGCAACTACATCGTTATGAAAAAACAAAACGATGCGCCGCCTGTAGAGGATCCGTACTATCTCGCCAATACAGAAGAAGCTATCAGCGCTGACAAGTGGACGATTGACGGTCAGGACAAAAAAGGCGTCAAGTTTACTGAAGGCGACGAAAATGCGGCAACGTACGGCAAAGCAGTTGAAATGAACGCCAACGGCACAGTGGAAGTCGGCGAAGACCGCAACCTGACTCTTGCCGGCGTCGTTTCAGGAGAAGGAAACGTTACCAAGACCGGCGACGGTAAATTGACGCTTTCTGGAGACAATACCAATTCCGGCACGACGACCGTTGCTAACGGAACGCTCACTCTGACCGGCGACGCTGTTAAGGCAAACAGCTCAATCGTAATTGATAACGACGCCACTTTGGAATACAACGTTGCTCAGGACGATTCAAAGCAGCTGACGTTTACCGATGACGTCTCCGTTTCCGGCGGGAACGTTGTTAAGACAGGCAAGGGAACGCTCAAGATTTTCGCAGCCGACGGTCAGTTTGAATCGAATCAATTCGCAGTCGAAGCCGGTGAACTGGACTTCAAGGGCGCGTATACAGGCGATTTGAACGTCAAATCTGGCGCAACGCTTTCTCCTGGCAACTCCGTTGGAGATTTGTCTGTAACCGGCAACGTCGTAATCGACGCCAGCGGAACGCTCTTGTTCGAGTTCAGCCAGTACAACGACAATCCGGACATGCAGGAATTCGATACGCTTTCCATCGAGAACGCGTCTAACGAATTGGTTCTTGATGCCAATTCCATCATCAAGCTGTTCTTTACAAGCGCAGCCGACGCCAACCTTTGGGCGGCGGAAGGCGCTGAATACAAGCTGGTTTCAGACGAAGGATTTGTCAACGACGTAACCGACATGAGCGATCTGCTTGGAAACTACGGTTTGCTCTTTGGATTGGAAGGCAGAACGGACGGTCTTTATCTGATCGGTCTTGGCGCTGGTCCTGTTCCAGAACCCGGCTCCGGCGTTCCGGAACCGTCAACCTGGGCGCTGCTGATTCTTGGCGTTGCCGCGCTATTCCTGCGTAAGCGAGTTAGAAATTAGGAGTGAGGAGTGAGGAGTTACGCAAGCGTAACAGAATATTAAAACGGGAGAAAGGCGTTAGCCGATCTCCCGTTTTTTGTAAGCTCTGAAATCGCATGAACAATAGTTTATTGAGGCGCTTGCGCCCTACTGCCTACTGCCTACTGCCTACTGCCTACTGCCTACTGCCTACTGCCTTCTTCTCACTTCCCAATCGTCCACAACGGGGAGATGGTTGTCTGTTCGACGTTGAACAGGTCATACATAGCGGGAATATTCGTGAACATCAAACCAAAAAAGACGATGGCGCAGATTATGAGATAAATCATCAGTCCTTTCTGTTGATAGAGATGTTCCGGCGCCTGAACGGGCGAATCCGGCAGGAACGTTACATGCAGGTACATCGCGAAAAATCCGGCGATAAACGGCATGGACAGAATCAGTTCCAAATGGTATCGGACGATAAAAACGCCTAAAAACAAGGCGCAGGTGATTGCATAGAAAAACATCGAAACCATCAGCCGATCGAGATTGTACCACTTGAAAGAGCGTCGATAGGCGGCTGCGGCTTCCGGGTCGTTGATGCTCTTGTATTCCGCCCAGCGTTTCGCCGCCATGAAAAACGCGCCTGCCATCCAGTACGCAATCATCAGACTGATCGGCGGAACAAGCGCATCCGTCAGGGCGAACCAGCCCAGCAAAAGACGAATCGGGTTATTGATAGACTCGCTCAAAACGTCCAGATAGGGCAATTCTTTCGACCGCACCGGCGGGATATTGTAAATCAGTCCCATAACCAACAGCCACGCTGCCGAGGCGAAAAACCAGACGTTGACCTGCCACGCCATCCACAGCCCCAGCGCGCCCAACGCTATCCATTCGGCGTAAGCAATGGGAAGTTTGACCTGTCCGGAAGGAATCGGGCGAAACCGTTTTTTCGGGTGCGCCAAGTCTGTCGGGGCGTCTAAAATCTCGTTGATTACGTAGTTGCTCGACGCCACAATGCACGTCGCAGCAAACGCCCACGCAATTGACAGCCAGATTGTCGGCTGGTTCAGCTGACCGATTAATTCCTTATTATAAAAAAAGACCAGAACGGTTCCCAAAAGCATAAAAACGTTTTTGAACCAGTGGTCAGGACGGGCGATGGAAATATAGGGGATTATCATTTTTGTTAGGAACAGAATGAGTGGGGTGGTAAGTGGTTAGTTGTAAGTGGTTAGTAAGAAAAACGCTTTGCGACCTTACCACTTGCCACTCATAACTTATCACTATATTATAATCAATCCCTCATTCTTTGTCAAGAACATTGATAATTCGTCCGCCCAGACGTCCTCCGCCGGGACCAAGCTCGACGATTCTGTCAGCCGCGTTTTGAATCTGGTCGTTGTGTTCGATAACGACAACGGTGTTTCCAGCATCCGTCAAACGGCGCAAGACGTCAACCAGCCGTTCCACATCCAAACCGTGAAGCCCCGTCGTTGGCTCGTCCAGAACGTACAGCGCAGAGCCAGTCCCGCCTAGAACGATGCTGTCGCCGGCGCATTTTTTCAGCTCCGTCGACAGCTTAAGCCGTTGGGCTTCACCGCCAGAAAGAGTGTTAGCGCCCTGCCCTAATCGCAAGTATCCCAATCCCAAATCGTTCATGACGCTAAGCGCCGGGGCGATTTTGGGAATATCGGCGAAGAACGCCGCAGCGTCTTCGATTGACATCGCCAAAACGTCGGCAATGGATTTTTCTTTGTATTTGACGGAAAGCGTCTGGGGGTTAAACTGTTTCCCGCCGCAGTCCGGACATGGGATAAACATATCCGGCAGGAAATTGAGTTCAACCCGCTGATACCCGGTTCCCTGACACGTCTCACAGCGTCCGCCTTTTGTATTTAACGAAAACCGGGCGGAGGAATACCCCAGCCGTTTGGCGGTTTTGGTTTGAGCGAACAGACGCCGAATCTCGTCGTAGACGCCGGAGAACGTTGCGGGATTGCTTCGCGGTGAACGCCCGATGGGAGACTGGTCAATCCAGACAACGCGTTCAAGGGACTCAAACCCAGTCAGCGACTTGTACAATCCTTCAGCCGGATTGGGCGTTTTACGATTTGTCAAACTCCACTTGACCGCCGGCAGCAGCGTCCCGATAATCAGCGAGCTTTTCCCTGACCCGCTTCGCCCTGTTACAACGGTCATCTTTCCCAACGGGATTTCCAAGTCGACGTTTTGAAGGTTGTTGAGCGTTGCGCCGGTAAGAGTGAGGAAGGCAGTAGACAGTAGGCAGTAGGCAGTAGTTTTGTGAGGCTCTTGCGTCCTACTGTCTCTTGCCTCTTGCCTATTGCCTTCCGCCAGCCATCTCCCCGTAACGCTATTGGGATTATTGAGAATATCCGTTAGGGTTCCGGTCGCCAAAACCGTTCCCCCCTGATCTCCCGCGCCAGGACCGATGTCGATAATATAATCGGCGGCGCGAATAAACTGAGGATCGTGCTCGACGGCGACAATTGTATTCCCCAAACGCTGAATATCCCGTATCGTTTTGATAAGTTCCGCGCAGTCGTCCCGATGAAGCCCGATTGAAGGCTCGTCCAGAATGTAACAGACGCCCGTCAGAGCGGAACCGAGCGCTCGGGACAGTTTGACTCGTTGCATTTCTCCCCCGGAAAGCGTGTCGAGCGTTCGGTCAAGCGACAAGTACCCTACCCCCGCCCGATCGAGGAAATCCAGCCGCCGCGCGATCTGTTCCAACAGCGGCTGAGCTACAGCGTTGGCAGCGCCGCCTAGGCGAGAGAATTCGCTTTGCGCCTGTTCCACAACCGGACGCAAAGATGCAACGTCCAGCGCCGTCCAGTCCAGAATCGTCTTTCCAAAAATTGTAACGCATTGAGAAACCGTCTGAAAATATGGGCTGTAGAGAGAAAACGTTCTCGGCTCGACTTCAGGCAGGTTTTCTCCGCATTGCGGGCAGGAATACAGCGTACTGTAAAGAGAATCCGTCCACGTTCCATCGGCGCTGGGCGCGCAGACGATAACCGCAGAGCCGGAAATGTTGACAGCCGTTGAAACAGAGTCCGCCAGTCGGCTTCGGGCGTCAGGACGGGAAACGCAGCGGTCAATAACGGCATCGGCGCTGTGTGACGCGGCAGGGTTAAGCTCCGGGACGTCGTCCAGCTCGTAAACCGTCCCATCGATTCGAATCCGGGTCATGCCGCGTTTGCGAACCTGTTCGACTACGGAATCCAGACGTCCTTTTTTCCCTTGAGCTATCGGCGCGAGAATCATCAGCCGCGTTCCCTTGGGCAGTTCCAGAATCCGGTCGACAATGGCGTCCTGAGACTGTTGCTGTAACACGCAGCCGCAATTCGGACAGGCAACCCGCCCGGCTTTAGCAAACAGAACGCGGAGAAAGTCGTAGATTTCCGTCGCTGTTCCAACCGTTGACCGCGTTGACGCCCGCAACGGCTGCTGGTCAACAGCTACCGCCGGCGGGAGGTTCTCGATTCGCTCCACTTTCGGCATGGGCTGACGCCGAAACAGCGCGCGCAGCGTCGGCGACAAACCTTCCATATACTGTCTTTGCGACTGCGCGTAGAGCGTGTCAAACGCCAGCGAACTCTTTCCCGACCCGCTTAAACCGGTAATAACCGTCAGCGCATTGAGAGGAATCTCAACGCTGACGTTCTTCAGATTATTGGCGTTCGCGCCGTGAATGGAGATGAAGGCAGTAGTCATTAGGCAGTAGGGGGGAGGGAGGCAGTAGGCAGTAGGCAGTAGGAACTTTTAAACTACTGCCTATTGCCTAAAGTCCCATAACGTACGTCATAACTTGAATAAAATCGGTGTTGTCAATATATCGACCGTCGTAGTTCCAGAGTTTGCCGAAGAAGGGATCGGTTCCTCGGATGCACTTTTCAAACAACTCGACGTTCTTTCCGCGAACGTAGACGGGAACGAGCTGGTTGGTATGGTTGGCGGTGTAGTATTTATACGTCGGAAGAGAGCCTTTGCCGTTGAACTGGATTTTTTCAAACAGCGAGCCGGATTTGTCGGCGTTTGGACTCCATAGCGCGCCGGTGTCGTGGTCGGCGGTGATAATTACCAGCGTTTCCTCCCAGGAAGAATTCTTTTCGACCCAATCGCAGACTGCCGCAACAGCCGCGTTGAATTCTCTCATCTCAACCAGCATTCCCGGCAGATTGTTGTTGTGATTGCACGTGTCAACCGCGCCGCCTTCAATCATCAGGTAGAATCCTTTGCGATTCTGATTCAAGACGTTCAGCGCCGCCAGCGACGCCTCAGTCAGCGTAGGAACGGTAGGAATAATCTGCCGTTGATTGTTCCGGTCGTCGTAAGTAAAACTGACGTGACTGCGGGCTATTCCCAGCAGCTTTTTCGGCGCCTCGCCGGGGTCTTTCGCAATGCGCTGGAAATCCTCCCGGGCTTCGATAAACTCCCAGCCTTCAGGCAAATCGTCATTTTTAATCTTCTCCCACTGACGTTTTGACGGTCCGAAGACGTTGTATTCCAAGTAATGTTTTTTCCCATCGGCGGAGAAATAATAATCGTCAGACGATTTTCGAGCCAGCGGATCCCCCGTTACAGGAGCGCCCTGACGGTCGTATTCCGGATGTCCGCAGCCGATGAGAACCGACAGCGCGCCGGAATTGAGCGACTGCTCAAAGATGCGAGCTCCTTCGCGCCGGGAATTGGCGTGTCCTACAACGCCGCCGGGCGTAGCGTGAGCGACCTGAACGGACGTAACCGCTCCGCAGGCGAACCCCTTTTTAGCCGCCATTTCCGCAAACGTCTCAACCCATTCCTGATCGTCGTCCAGCCCCAGCGAGCCGTTATCGGTTTTAATGCCTGCGTTTATCGCCGTTGCGGCAGCGGCAGAGTCCGTCGCGTTTGACAACTGTTTTTTGAACGAACTCCACATCTCGTCCGGTTCGTATTCTCCAGCGATACTGTACGTCGAACAGGAATACAGACTCCACGGTTTGGACATGTACGGCAACCCCATCGGCGACCCGGTTTGATAATCCGCCGCCGTGCTAAACGTCGCAAAACCCGCGCCGTCTGCAATAAACAGAATCACGTTGGACTTCTTCGCTCTCGGCGCCGCCTGAACTGGCAGGGACAACGCCCCAATTATCGAAACAAAAGCTAATATCAGGGAAATATAACGGTTCATGACAGTTGCAAGGAAATAGGGAATTAATGAAAGGCGGTAACGGAGCGACCATCGGGAGCGCAGTTACGCTTTCGCCGAAGACGAACCCCAAAAGGCGCTTTCGTCGTCAGGCAAACCTGACAATCGGTTCAATCTCTCGTCACCCATATTTTATTATACTCAAAATCAAATTTTATAAAAGCCCTCTTGAAAACAGGGACGCTATACGCTCGCGATCCTGTCTCAAGCAGTCATTTAGGGCATCTTATAAAAATATTAGAATAACAGAATTATGTAACTTTATTAAATTTAATTATTTACGAAATTATGTGAAATCATTTTTGAAAAAATCTCATAATTTCATAACAGTCGGAGCCAGTAATACGTAATATAAGGCTACAACAAAAGCAAATGCTGAAGGAACTGCTTTCACAAATGTTTTTTCACCGGGTTTGTGAACCACGGATAAAAATTGCAAAAACCTGATTGTTCCTCAAACTTTTGTTGTGTTTTCCTGGTCTGGTAAATGCTGAAGGAACTACATTAAAACTTAAGCAACTGATTTCCCGTTTCTTCAAATCCTTGTTACCAGACCTTTTTTTGACTCTTTTTATTACTGCGATGCGTAGTCTGAACGAAAATGCCGTTCAGTATTAAAATGAAAGACGGTAAGGAAATATTGGCGTTTGTTTCTTTACCGCCTTTTTTATTGTCTGTAGAAAAATATTCGTTTGAATTGTTTTTTTCTTTCGCCCCCCACTTTACTTTCGTCTGCGTTTTGATTAAAATTAGAGTATAAGTCAAAAAGCATTAATTGCTGATAAGAGTTTATTATTAATTGATAGGAGACATCATGAAGATTACACAGATTATTGCAGGATTGTGCGTTGCGTTTGCAGCGGCGGTCGCGTGGGCGGCTTACGAGCCGTTCGACAAGCTGACGCCCGAAGCGCAGCAGCAGTTAATCGACGACTGGACGTTCCAGGCAAGCGGCGAGTTTACCGCTCAAAAGGTAGCAGACGAAATCAAATGGGCAAAAGAAGCCGCCGATCGCATCGGCAAAATGGCGGACGCCCCGAATCTGTCCGCGAAAGTCGCGGCTCTGGACGAACTTCAAAAGAAGCTCGACGTTGCCGGTCAGGATTTCAAAGCCTTGTATTTTGAAGTCCGAAAAGTCAAGCGAGACATTCTCTTTTCCAACCCGCTGTTGGATTTCGATTCCATTTTGATGGTTCAGAACCCGTATCCGAAAGGAAAGCCGGGCGACGCGACCGACGAATGGGGACACGAAGCCCGTCACAGAAACGGGTACATGGCTTGCGACGGCGGACAGCTGCTGATTGTCGGTCTTAATCCGTGCGAAGTCAAAAAGGACATCGTCCCTGAACTCAAAGGCGCGTTCTGGCGCCCTGACCTGTCGTTCGACGGGAAAGAAATCGTCTTCTGCTATCGACCCGTTGGAGAGCGTTCGTTCCACCTGTACAAAGTCAATGTGGACGGGACGAATCTTCGTCAGCTGACCCGCGGCGACTACGACGACCTCGACCCGGTTTACTCGCCGGACGGACATATCATTTTCGCGTCGTCCAGACAGGGCAGCTACGTTCGCTGCATGCCCATGACGCACTCTTACGCCATGTCGCGCTGTGACGCCGACGGCAAGAACATCTACGTCATTTCCGCCAACGGCGAGCCGGAATACATGCCCTCCATGCTGCCGGACGGTCGAGTTATTTTCACCCGCTGGGAATACACCGACAAGGCTCTCTGGCGCGTTCAGTCCCTCTGGACAATGAACCCGGACGGCACGAACGCTCAAACGTTCTGGGGCAACCAGTCCATCTGGCCGGACGTTTTAACCGAAGCCCGCGCCATTCCCGGCACAAATAAAGTCGTCTTTACCGCTGTTGGTCATCACGCCTGGTTTGACGGCACGCTGGGATACATCGACCCGTCCAAAGGTCTGAACTACCCGGACGGCTTGGAATGGATTACTCGAGAAACGCCGTGGCCGGAACTGGGCGGCGGCTGGCCGGTTCATCCCGGCAACGGTCCCAACGACCCGCCTCCGAGCTACGACTATCACAAGTCCGGCGCGTTCTACGCCTTCAAGTCCCCCTTCCCGCTGTCGGAAGAATACATGCTCGTTTCGATTCGCAAGGGAACGTGCCTGTATAACGGTTCTGACTACGGCTGGTTCTTCAAGCTGTATCTGCAGGACGTCTACGGCAACAAAGAACTCATTCACGAAGCGAAGAATTCCAACGCCTGGTACGCCATGCCGCTCAAAGCGCGTCAAGTGCCGATTACCAAGCCGGACATGGTCGACTGGCCAGAAATCGGCAAAGGCGTCAAGCCGCGACCCGGATACCTGTACTCCAACAACGTTTTCGACAACGCCCCGCCCGAGCTGAAAGAAAAAGGCAAGGCGCTGCGCGTTATTCAGATGGACCCCAAAACCTATACGACGTGGCATAAAACCGTTCAGCACGACGGTCCCGCCGTGTCCGTCTTCCAGGCAGAAGGCGTTAAGAGAATTCTCGGAACCGTTCCGATTGAACCCGATGGAAGCGTTTTCTTTGAACTGCCCGCCGGACAGTCCGTCTACTTTGAAATGCTGGACGAAAACGGCATGGCAATACACGTCATGAGAACGTTTACCAACGTCATGCCGGGCGAAATTCGCGGCTGTTTCGGCTGTCACGAATCCAACCTCAATACGAAGGGGAACTCTCCCGCCAAGGGCATGAACATGGCGATGAAAAAAGGTCCGCAAAAGCTCACGCCGCCCAGCTGGGGAACCGGGGAGTCCATTTCTTACATGCGATTCGTTCAACCGGTTCTGGATAAATACTGCGGCAAATGCCATCAAGACCCGGAAAACGACGCCTATAAAAAACTCAATATGACGTGCCGAATGTCCAACCATCGCTGGAGAGAAAACATCTCCCGACCGGGCGAATCCAGCCCGTTCTGCGAGCCGTACCTGACCCTCGTTTCCGGCAAATGCGGCTGGAGCGTTCCGAAAGTAAAGGACTCGCACAACGTCCCCGCCAACATCGCCGGTCTGTTTGTTGTAGAAGGCTACGATAAGAACGACCCGGAAAACCTCAAGACGCTGCCGCCGTATTCCGCCTTTAGCCCTGTCAGCCTCCTGATTCACAACGCCTGCTCCGGCGAACATCACGGCGTTAAAGTAATAGGCGAAGACAGAGAACGGCTTATCGCCTGGGTGGACTGCAACGGTCCGTATCTGGGAGACGAAGAGATTCGCGCCATGTACGACCCGGACACGTACGCCACGACGCACATTCCGCCGGTGCGACCTCGCGTTGCCACCGCCCCGGTAATCAACCGCTTTGACATTCGCCAGGACGGCGATTCCGAAAAAGTCGCCGGCGTTCCGCTCAGACTGTTCGGAAATCCAACCGTTGACGCAGAGATTCTCTCTGCCGTTTACGGCGCAGGCGACAACACCGTCGACGTTACCGACAAGGTAAAACAGGCGTTCTCCGGATACGAACGCACCAACATCGGCAAGTACAACGACCTGTTTGGCGACCCGATTTACAAGACAGTCAAAACGCTCAAAGTTACCGTCAAATTCAAGGACGGCAAAGTTCAGCAGTTTGAATTCCCGGAAGACGAGCCGATGGTAATTAAAGAAAACTAGCGAGAATTCGGATAGGCGTCGAACCCCTCCGTTTAGCGCTTTGCGTTACGGAGGGTCGACGTCCGCGTCGACCGCAGGCGTCCTCGCCTGCATTCGCCGAAAGGCGAAAAATTTTAAGCCGCAAAGAACGCAAAGAAATGGAAGGCGGTAACGGAGTTCGCCAACGGCGAACGTAGTTACGCTTAAAGCGGGAGGAAACTCCCGCTTTTTCTTTTGCCGAAACCGCTCCGACCTGCTGGATCGCGGCTGTTTCAGCCGCCAAAGAAAAATCTCACGCGGAGGCGCGGAGACGCGGAGGA
Organism: Thermoguttaceae bacterium; assembly: GCA_017447745.1. GTDB lineage: Bacteria > Planctomycetota > Planctomycetia > Pirellulales > Thermoguttaceae > RUG11551. The sequence goes on along the minus strand of JAFSMW010000041.1, from coordinate 67,915 downwards.
GTTCGCGTGCGTCTCGCACCCTGAGCCTACTGTCTATTGCCTACTGCCTACTGCCTTTTTCCACTTCATTTCCCCCATTTTCTCAAATTTTTTCACTTTTTTTTCAAAAATTTTCCCATTTACCGCTTTTCGATTGCTAAATCTAGTGTATAATACTTTTGATGTAGAAAAACGATATATTATTTTGCGCCCGGGCGTTCCGCCGCAAAAGTCGTTTCAATAACCGTTTACCAGTTTTACCCAAATAGAAGGAGTAAAATAATGGCTAAATCTAAAGACTGCTCATTCTGCCCCCCCCCCCGCATTTTAACATGCGGCGGATTTGCACTTTTGGCAATTCTTTTTGTTGCATTCTTTGCTTTATTCTTAAGTTTTGGCAGCGTTGCAATCGCAGACGAATGGGATTCTCTTAACACATTTTTCTCTGATAACTATCAGGTTAAAGCAAATAAAACAGGAGCCAACATAAACGATACGTCTAACAATGCAGAAGGTCGTTTTGGCGATGGTTTACTCGGGTCCCTTAATTATGGCATTTCAAATAAGAAAAGTGATAATCAGGTACAAGTGAAAAATCCACAAGGTTCCCTTCTTCTTGCAGCAGCTTCATCACAAAACAACATCCATGTTTCGCCATTATTTGATTTTGGAACGAACCTTGGTACGTCTACGCCATCTGAAGAAGGAGGTCGATTGTATGAAATTGATCTTAGAATTAAACCAGCATACAATGTTAGCGCTTCTGTAGATTCTTGGGCAGCAATAATGGTAGGTTTATCCAGTTCTAAACAGTATTCTACCATTACAGCAGGCGATGGTGCGGGAATTTACTTTCGTAATGGCGGCGCTTATTGTATTTATAATGGGGCTAGTAGTGTAAAAACCGGTACTGTAACTTTAGATAACGGTTGGGTAGATGTAAAAATTCAGTATACAGTTCCTAATTTTAGCGGAGGTGCGTCAGAATTTAACATATACCTTAATAATACGTTTATAACATCGTTCACACGTAATATAAGCGGTAATTATATACAATTTGAGAGCGCTTCGCAGAATGGCGACTATGCTTTAAATCTTTATACTGATTTAACCGTTAAATCGTCTGCGAATTACAATTACGATATTTCCAACGCCGACGTTTTTGCGCTCGATAAAAACTGGACGACGAACGGTCTGGATAAACGCGACGTTGTTTTCCAGTCGGCTCGCGATGGAGCGACTGAAGCGGAACATACCGGATCTATAACGATGGGCGCTAATACAACCATTGACGTTGCTTCCGGTTTAACGCTCCTTCAGTCAGGCGGCATTACCGGACAATACACTCTTACTAAGACTGGCGAAGGGACGCTTCAAATCAATGCCGTTCAAAATGCTGTTGACGTGGAAAGTTTAGTCGTTTCCTCCGGTCGGTTGGATATGAAAGAATACTTCAAAGGCGACCTTGAAATCAACAACAGCGCAACGTTCTCGCCGGGCAATTCGATTGGAATGCTAAATCAGACAGGCGATTTTACTTTAGACGAAGGCGCTACGCTGTGGCTGGAAGTTGGAAAAGGCGACACAATTCTGACTGACGTTCTGAATGTTACAGGCGACACGATATTTGAAGACGGTTCTATTATCAAAATCGCGCTGGATTCCAGCTATGATAACGCCTTTGAAGACGGCGAACAGGTGGATATTCTGCTCCCGACTGGAATTAAAGGCGGCGATGGAAACGATCTCGATTTGAATAATCTTGTTTTCCAGTCCAGCATGTTTGATCTGGTTGGGTACAATGCCGGTACAGGCTATTTGTCTGTCGTCTATTCTGAACCGGCTGCTGGCGTTCCTGAACCGTCAACGTGGGCTCTGCTGTTACTCGGCGCCGCGGGGCTGCTGTACGTTCGGAAAAGAACTCGTAAGTAGTCGTTACGCAAATGTGACATTTTCGGAGTGCGAGAGGGAAGCGTAAGCGGAACTCTCGCTTTTTTCTTAATCTGATTCGCTCAAACCGTCAAGCGTAGCTTGATACAGAAAAACGAATCAACTTCTTGACGGCAAGCCGTCAAGTACGAAAGCGAGAGCTGCGCTCTCGCACTCCGAAATTTTTCGTTCGCTTCGATATTATTCCGGGGGCTTACGCACCCCGGCTCGCCAACCGTCTTCCATTTCTTCGGCGGACTTCGTCCGCGATCCGGAAAGGTTTTCGGCTACATTGGAGATTTTCCCCGGGTCATTGTTCCGTTGGCAGGCGAGGACGCCTGCGGTCGACGCGGACGTCGACCCTCCGAAACGCAAGCGTCCGCCGATTATTTCTTCGTGAACTTCGCGTGAGTTTATTCCAGACGCTTACGCAACCCGAATTGTCTATTGTCCTTTCTTGTTCTTATTATTCTTCTTTTGCTTCTTTGAATCATCTTCCTGCAATTCGTCCTGAACATGCATCAAACTTAAAACAGAATCAAAATTCCCTTGATTTGCGGATTGACTAAGCCATTTTACCCCTTCTTCGGGATCTTTATCAACGCCCATGCCATAAATATAGCAAAGACCAAGAGAATGTTGCGCCTCAGCATGACCTTGTAATGCAGCAGCTTTATACCAGGTCGCCGCAGCTTGAGCGTCTTTATCAACTCCATTGCCGTGAAAATAACATTCGCCAAGAAAGTATTGCGCCTCGGCATACCCCTGATTGGCGGCTTTAAGAAGCCAACTAAACCCTTCTTGATAATTCCGAGCGCGTCCCGGACCACTGACAAAATAACGACCAAGCTCAAATTGCGCCTGAGGATGTCCTTGTTCAGCGGCTTTACGATACCACTTTATCGCTTCTTTGTTATTTTTCTTAACGCCATTGCCTTTTGCATAGCATTCTGCAAGCTCAAATTGCGCCTGAGCATGTCCTTGTTCAGCCGCCTTGCGCCACAAGTTTATCGCCTCTTGACGATCTTGCTTAACGCCTTCGCCCTGATAATAGCAACAGCCAAGAAAGAACTGGGATTCAACGAACCCATCGTTAGCGGATTTACGAAAAAGTCGTATCGCCTCGTTAATATCCCGTTTAACGCCTCTGCCGTGAAAATAGCAATTCGCAAGACCAAAACCAGCTTCCGCATAACCATTTTGATCCGATTTTCGCCACCAGTTTATCGCCTCTTGATAATCTTGCTTGACGCCATGACCATTAAAAAAACTGACGCCAAGATAGTATTGCGCCTCGGCATGATTCTGCACTGCGGCTTTACGAAGCCATTTAACCGCTTCTTGATAATCCTGTTCAACGCCATCGCCTGCGGCATAGCTCAGACCAATCATATATTGTGCCTGTGACAGTCCTTGTTCAGCGGCTTTACGCCACCAGTTCATCGCCTCTTGACGATCTTGCTTAATGCCATCTCCGAAAGCATAGCAACTTCCGATATTGAACTGAGCTACGGGATGACCTTGCTCCGCGGCTTTACGCCACCAGAGCGCAGCCTCTTGATGATCTTGCTTGACGCCCTCGCCATTAAAATAATTATTGCCGAGAACGAATTGCGATTCTGCATCTCCTTGCTGAGCCGCAAGGAGAACGTTATCCTGGTCTGTCTCTGTTACTTTCGATAAAATGTCGTCAAATGATTTCATGTTTTCACCTATTTATCAAGAACTTTTATTATTTCAGCAGCTTTGTCATCTCCATGAATGGCTGCTTGAAAAAGCCATCTTAACGCCTCTAACTTACTTTGTTTAACGCCTTCGCCTTTGAGATAAGAAACTCCTAAATTGAATTGAGCATCTGTCAGACCCTGCTGAGCCGCTTTTCGCCACCATTTAGCCGCTTCTTTATAATTTTGCTTAACGCCTTCGCCGTCATGATAACAATTGCCAAGACTATATTGCGCTTCTGCAAACCCCTGTTGAGCCGCATTACGATACAACTTTGCCGCTTCTTTATAATTTTGCTTAACGCCTTCGCCATAGTAATAGCAATTGCCAAGGCAGAATTGCGCCTCTGGCAGCTCTTGTTGAGCCGCTTTGTAATACCATTCTACCGCTTCTTCAAAATTCTGAGTAACGCCTTCGCCTCTGTAATAACTGTTACCAAGATTGAATTGCGCTGTAGCATGTCCTTGCTCAGCCGCTTTATGCCACCATTTTATCGCCTCTTCATTATTTTGAGCAATTCCTATGCCGCTATAATAGCAACCGGCAAGATTAAATTGAGCTATGGCATGTCCTTGTTCAGCCGCTTTACGGTACCATGCCGCGGCTTCTTTATAATTTTGTTTAACGCCTTCGCCGTCATAATAGCATTTAGCAAGGCAGTTTTGTGCCTCGGCAAACCCTTGCTCAGCCGCTTCGCGAAACCATTTTGCAGCTTCTTTCTGATTGGGAGTAACTCCATAGCCAAAAATATAGCAAACGCCAAGATTATACTGCGCCTCTACAATCCCTTGTTTAGCCGCTTCGCGGTACCATTTTGCCGCTTCATGGTAATTATGAACGCTTAACGAAACATCAGCATAACAACTGGCAAGATTGAGTTGAGCCTGTCCATGCCCCTGCTCCGCCGCTTTGCGATACCATTTTACCGCTTCTTCATAATCTTTATCGCTTGCATTCTTTTTGTTATCATAACATAATCCAAGGTAGAATTGTGCATCATCCAGTCCCTGATCAGCCGCTTTACGAAACCACTTTACAGCTTCTTTACCATCTTTAGAGACGCCATCGCCGTTAGCATAACAAAGACCAAGACGAAATTGTGCGTCGGGATGTCCCTGTTGAGCTGCTTTGCGATACCATTTTACCGCTTCTTGATAATCAGGAATAACGTTTTGATCATCCGTATAACAAATGGCGAGATTGAGTTGAGCGCTTACATTTCCCTGTTCAGCAGCTTTACGATACCACTTTATAGCCTCTTTAAAATTTTGAGAAACGCCGTCGCCATTAGAATAACAAACGCCAAGATTATTCTGAGCATCCGAATGTCCTTGCTCTGCAGCTTTGCGGAACCACTTTACAGCCTCTTTGAAATTCGGAACGCACTCTTCACCTTTAAAAAAGAATAGACCTAAAAGATACTGAGCATCAGCATCGCCCTGTTGAGCGGCAAAGGTTATGATTTCATTCTCAGGGTTTATTATTCTTGAAAATAAATTATTAAAGGAATCCATTTATACCTCTGTTTAGGTTGTGAGTTATTGAGACGCTTGCTTCCGTGGGATTTCCCTCACGGCTAAAATTATTGAACCGCTTCGCGGTTGTGTGGCAGGGGACTGCCGCGAGCCGGGTTCAAGCAAGTGGTATCGGCAGGACCGCTTAATCGTTACAGTTCCTTTTCCTCCCGTCCTCCTTCGAGGACGAAAGGAAAAGGTTATTTGACGATATTCTTTTCATTCGTTTTCCGCCGTCCGTGGGTTAAAACCCACGGCTAGAAATATTGAACCGCTACGCGGTTCTACCGGAACAGTCCGTACGGAATGACGTCGTAACGGACGCCGGCAGGCATGGTTGCCGGGGCGCCGTGGAAACTGCCGGGCCAGGCGGAGCCGCGAAGGCGTCCGGCATGATGCGGGCCGTACAGGTTTTTCGGCGTTCCGTAAATGCGAACGGTTACGTCGTTCTCCCCGTCTTTCAAGGCGGAAGTAATATCGACGGAATCGTACTTCAGAGCAATCGTTCCGACTTTCTCTCCGTTGACCAGGACGACTGCAACAGCGCCGTTCCAGCCCTCGCGAATCGGGGGAAGCTGAACAAGCGTCTTGCCGGCGGTTTTCGTAATCGTCTGAGTATAGTCAACCGCTCCGGAATAGAACGGCGCGCCTAATCCCGCCCAGCCGTTGGCGGTCGCGGTTTCCAGCCCTGCTCCGTTGGCGGCGAACTGCGCCTGACGGTTATGGTTTCGGTACTTCAGTTCGGACGTCGCTTTGGCGGAAACGCCGGGAAGAACCGTCTGTTTCCCGTCGACGCTGGTCAGAAGCTGAACTTCCGCCAAGCCGACAAAGGCGTTGTCATTTCCGTTCCCTTCGCGAGTCGTTCCCTTAAACGATTCGTCCAGCGGGTACGTAATTCCCTTCCAGTTCGACAGAATCTTGAACGTCAAATCCTTGCAGGCGACGGGTTTGTCAAAGAGAATCGTTTCTGACGTTGTGTCGCCCTGTTTGAACGTAAAAGTTCCGATGCTGACACCGTCAGCAAACAGTTCCGTCTGTTTAACGCCGCGCTGCGACAGGTTGGCTTCGCAGTAGTTCCAAACGCGAATTCCTGTAACAGTCTGTTTCGTCGGCAGAGAGAACGTAATCGCCGGGGCGAAGTCGCGAACGCCGGGCTGGAAATCGAATCCGGAATTGAGCCAGGAAACGCCCTCCAGAGCGCTGGTATGAATCAGCTGGGGTTCTTCCTCCTCGCCGTTGGGCGCCTGCAAGCCGCGGTCAGGAACGATAACAAAGCCCTGCGCCGCCGATTCGAGCGAGAATTCGCCCAAAACCCACGCCGGCATGATCTCATGAAAAACGGTCATCTTGTCCGCCGTCAGCGTAACGACGTTTTCTCCCGCCTTAACGAGCGAGGCTATGTCGTAAACGCCAAAAGAACGGTCGAACTTCCACGCGCCGGGAATCGGGTCAACCGGGGTACCGTTGACTGTTACATGGTATCCCGTCGGGTTCTCGCAGACGAACTGCAGCTTGCCCGGCTTGAACCCGTCTGCAACGGTAAACCGGTACGTCTGAGTAAACCCGGAGTTGTCAGCAAACTCGTGCTTGAGCAGCGTGTCGCGAAGCTGAACGCCGTTGTCCCACGGAGACTTGGGGAACCCGTTCTTCTGCCACAGCCAAGCGTTGGCGGGATAGAAGTACTGGTTTTTATGCGTCTCGTTTCCAATTTGAACGTCCATGTAGTCAATGAGCAAAACGTTGTCGTCAAGACGTTTGGTCGTCCAATCCTTCGTTGGAACGATAACGCGGCTGGCTTCTTCCGTCTTTTCTGCCGCAGCGGGCTTCTTGCCAAGCGTAAAGGTCAGCAGGAGCGAACCGCATGGCGGGATGTCATAATTCGGGCTGGAATACGCGCTGATCTTGCCGGTAAACGGGTCGAACTGTTCAACGCAGACGTCGTTAAAGTTGAGAGTTGCGAGTTGCGTGTTGCGAGAATTACGCGAAGCGTCCTCACTACTGCCTACTGCCTCTTGCCTACTGCCTATTCCAAGCTGAATCGCGCCTTTGGCGTATGCGTCCATGCTGGCGTTGCAGACAAAGAGAATATACGCGTTCTCCGTTTGACGCAGCATGTGGAACGTGTCAGTCGGAGCCGTTTCAGGAACCAGACGAATCGGCTGATTGTTCAAGTCGAGTTCGTCAATCGTTTTGACCTGCATGGCGGCTGTTACATTTTCCGCCATTTTTTGAATGTCCTCAGACTGTTTGTCAAGCGCAGCGCCTTCTACAAACGCAATCTTTCCGCCCAACGAGACGACTTTACCGTTCTGCTTAACGTACTGATCCAGCAGTTTGAGCGTCGGGACGTCGATATTTTCCAGCGTATCCGGCAGGACGACGTAATCGTACTGCGCCTTGCCGACGACGAATTTGCCGGACTCGGAAACGCGCCCGATCTTTTCAATGATGTATTCAGAGCCGATGTCGTAGTCCGCCTGAAGCTCTTCCAGGCGTTTGACGGTATCTCTAAAAACGTTTCCGATTCTGCCAAGATTACCGTGACGCTGATACATCCAGGCGGTTGTCGTCGGTTCAATCAACAGGAATCGCTGTTGGGTCAACTCGCCCGACGACAGCATATAGGACAGACGAGTCCAGTAGTCCGCCAGATGTTTGTACTGTTCAAAGCAGGGAGCGTGATACGAGAAGGACTGCGGATGGTCGTGCTTTCGCGCCCCGCGAATGGAGATGTACGACAAATGCTCGTCCGTCGTATTGACGCCGACGGCGTACGACCAGTCGCCCAATCGTTTGAGGTCTTCAAAGCGGATATCCCAGCCGCCAGCTCCGTAGTTTTCCGACAGAGTTCTGGACAACCCGTTTTGATGAGCGACCGACGACAGCTCGCGCCCCGCTCGAGAGTTCCCAAACTGCCCGCCGTCGCGGCTGTACGTGTTCATCAACATGTCGATTGCCGGACGCTGATGCCAGTAGTACATCGCCATGTTGTCTGGAACGTGCCCGGCGTTAGGCCAGCCGTGTTCCCAATAATGCCCCGTCCATTGCATACCGTTGGCTTCGCACCAGTCGTGAACCGGCTTTGACCAGCGTTCCGTAAACAGGAAACACAGGGTTTGATAATAATCGTGACGAACGCGGCGCCAGTCGCCGGTTTCTTCCGTCAAAGAGGTTAAATTGTCGACGATGCTGTATCCATGCTGCGTTTCAAAGACTTCCGGCAGATCGTCCGTCCAGGACAAATTCCCGCCTGGGGTGATCTGCGCTTCGTCCGAGAAAATTCCTGGGCATCGCTTTCCAAACTGATCGCCGATATGCTTTCGATACGCTTCGTGAGTAACTTCGATAAACTTCTGGGTAACGCCGGGCTTCATCAAGTCGACGTAATACTTTCCGCCAAACCACTGAGACGCGCCCGCCCAGTTGTACTTACCCAAAATCCAACTTACGTCGTCCGCTTTTTTCTTTAAGAACTCGCCGTCCAGCTTGCCGGTTTTGGTTTGATGGTACAGCTGTGACAAATCCTTTTTGGAGCCGTCTGAAAGAACCTGAACAACGTAGACGACGTCCGCGCCAGCCGTCCAGTTTCCGTTAGCGTCTGTTACAGCGTCCCGACGAAAGACGATCAATCCCTTGCCGCGGGAATCCGGCATCGCTTCTGGAACCAGACCGCCGGCAAACCCGGTTGGATACGAGTTCTCGTCGTAAATCCAGACGTTCATGTCGAGCTTTTCCGCCTCGTCAAAAGCCGTTTTCCATAAATGGAACCAGTCTTCCGACAAATACGGCGTCATCAGCCCCGGGCGCGGATGAACGAAAACCTGCTTGACGTCCTGCGCCGCCAAATCCTGCATAGTGTGACGAATTTGATCGTCTGTGAGCAAATCGTTCCAAACCCACAACGGCGCGGTCGCGTAATCCCGCCCCGGATTAACAAAGCGCGACTTCATCTCGTCAATCGACGGATGCATCGCCGGATTCAGTTTTGTGTTCTGAGCGAACGTCAAACTGCAAATCGCAGTCAACGCCGCAAACAGAATCAGGGTCGTTCTTTTCATCTTAAATCTCCTTTTGATTAAGGTTATAAATGATTTATGGCTTCTACTGATTATACCAGATGAAATAATTAAATGCAACACGGGATTAAGGGAGTAAGGAATAGTACTATAATATCACTACTTTCAGAGTCAAATTTACCCATTTTACTTAATCGAAACAACCGATACAACCTGTACAACAGATATTTTTACATTTTCTTTCAGATTCGATACAGAAAGATTCCGATACCCCTAAAGCCTAAGAAAAAAAGGGCAAAAATATTTGTAAATGACATTTGTTCTGTCAGACGCAGGAAGCGTCGGGAACGCAAACAAATTTTTTGGACAATGGGTATGATTATGAAAAAGCTCAATCTTTTCGCCGGAATAGCTGTGGCGATTTCCGGTCTGTTTGCGAGTCAAACATTTGCAGCGTCTGGCTGCACTACTGCGGCATGCGATCCGGCTGCTGCCGCTGCGGCATGCGATCCGGCTGCTGCCGCCGCCGATTCCGCGCCTGACGCGCCTGTTCCCCCAGCAGAAGCAGACTGCGCCGGAGCTCTCTCTGCAACTTGCGCCTCGTCGCCATCTTGCGACCCGGCAGCCGCTGCGGCCTGCAATTCCGGTTGCAAATCCGGTTGCCTTTCTGCCGCCCCGGGCTGCGGAGCCTGCTCGGACTGCGGTCGCTTTGGCTGCAACGGTTTTTGCAAGCGTCATGGATGCGCTGATCCTTTCTTCGGGAAACTGAAGAAATCCATTTGCGAAGGCACTTGCTGGTCTGGATACATGAACGCTGGTTACTTCACCAACTTCAAAGGCGATCGCAGCAATGGCTATACTGATTGCTGGAGCGAAACGACCCCGGCTTTCAACGCCCTGTACTTATCCGCAACTAAAAAGGCTTATACCGGCGGCTGTGGCTACGACATTGGCTTCGGAATGGACTTCATGTTCGGCGAAGACGCCCGAATCCTGCGTTCCGCTCGCGGTTGGGATCAAAGCTGGACAACCGGACACATGTCCGATGGACGCGATTCCTACGGATTTGCCATGCCGCAGTTGTACATGGAAATGGCGATCAACAACTGGTCAGTTAAGATGGGGCATTTTTATGGAGTACTCGGATACGAAGGAGCTACCGCCCCCAGCCGCTTCTTCTACACCAAAGGTCTGATTTGCTCGGTTAGCCCGGTTGCTCAGACTGGCGTTTTGGCGACCTACAGCGGACTCCAGAACCTCGACGTAACCCTCGGTTGGGTCAATGGTTGGGGCAACGGTTTCGACAACAGCGAATACGGCGAAGGCATGATCGAAGGCGCATTCACCTACCACATGAATGAATATGCGTCTATCAAATACGCCTTCATGGCTGGCACAACCGACCTGGCTGGACCGACCGGCTTCCTCGGAGTTGACAACGCCTTGGCAGGCAAAGGCGATGCTTCCGTTCACAACGTTGTCCTTGACCTGCAACTGACTGGTCGCTTTGAATCGGTTTCTCTCCTGTACTACGGCGATTTCGATGGCAACACGGTCCTCGCCTTGGGAGAACACCTGTACTACGACCTCAACTGCTGCACCAAACTGGGATTCCGAGCTGAATGGTTGAAAGAATCCATTACTGAATCCGAACTGACCACCTACGGAATCGGATTGAACTATCACCCAGCTGGATACCAGAACCTGTACATCAGACCGGAACTGCGATACGACAAATCCTTAAATACGGATTTGCTCAACGGACGAGTTGACCAGTTCACCATCGGATTCGACGTCATGCTGACGTTCTAAAAACAAACAGTGTAAACATTGCGTAAAAAAGGATTTGAACGCATAAAACTCACTGCCTGTTGACCAAAACTCCTCTGAAGATTCGGATAATCTTCAAATAATAAAGTCCCCGGAAGAAGCAATTCTCCCGGGGATTTTTAATTTAGTTGCGAGTTGCGAGTTGCGAGGCGGCGAGGCGCCGCTCCCAGTCTGCGTTCCCGCGCGAAACATATTAAAATCGCTCCCGTTGGTCGCTTTGTTTATTCTCACTACTCGTAGCTTTTGGGGATACTGACCAGCCCGAACCGTCTCTCTTTCCGCTCTCTTCTTCGCCATTCATTTCGTTATATCCGGCATAATCCGAGCTGGAATATCGGAACAATCGGTACAATAATAAATTATTTCAAATAATCGATAATTCCAGGCTTTCTACCCGATTTATATATCGATCGACGCGAGGATGCGTCGTACATACAACATTCTTTATTGTTAATGGGTATTATCATGAACCGAAACCAAACCAAACTTTTTTTGGGAATAGCGCTGGCTATTTCCGGTCTGTTTGCCAGTCAAACATTTGCAGCATCTGCCTGCACCTCCACGGCATGCGATCCAGCAGCCGCTGCAGCCGCCTGCGATCCGGCGGTTTCAGCGTGCGACCCGGCGCCTGTCGCATGCGATCCCGCGCCTGCCACCTGCGCAGCGCCAGCCTCATGCGATCCAGCAGCGGCTGTTGCGTGCAATCCTGGTTGCCTCTCAGCAGCTCCGAGCTGCGGAACCTGCTCCGCCTGTGGCGATTTCGGCTGCAACGGGCTTTGCGGACGTCATGGCTGCGCTGATCCATTCTTCGGAAAACTGAAGAAATCCATTTGCGAAGGAATTTGCTGGTCTGGCTACATGAACGCTGGTTACTTCACCAACTTCGCCGGCGACCGCAGCAATGGCTATACAGATTGCTGGAGCGAAACGACCCCGGCTTTCAATGCGCTGTACGTATCCGCTACGAAAAAGGCTTATACCGGCGGCTGCGGCTACGACGTCGGCTTTGGAGTAGACTTCATGTTCGGCGAAGACGCCCGAATCCTCCGTTCCGTTCACGGTTTAGATGAAAACTGGTATACAGGACACATGTCCGACGGTCGTCCGTCCTACGGCTTTGCCATGCCGCAATTGTATGTTGAAGCCGCTATCAATAACTGGACTATCAAGGCAGGTCATTTTTATGGCTTGCTTGGATACGAAGGAGCTACAGCCAACAGCCGCTTCTTCTATACTAAAGGTCTGCTCTGCTCGGTCAGTCCGGTAGCTCAGACAGGCATTTTGGCAAGTTATAACGGATTCGAGAACCTCGACATTACCCTCGGTTGGATCAACGGTTGGGGCAACGGCTTCGATAACGAATACGGCGAAAACATGGTCGAAGGCGCGTTCACTTATCATATAACTGAATGCGCGTCTATCAAATACGCCTTCCTGGCTGGCACATGCGACGTTGCAGTTCCGCTGGGAGCTCTCGGACCGATTGCGCCAGCTTCGGCAAAAGGCGACGCATCCGTTCACAACGTCGTCTTTGACCTGCAGCTGACAAGATACCTGGAATCAGTTACCCTCTTTTACTACGGCGATTTCGACGGCGACACCGTCCTCGTCTGGGGTGAACACCTGTATCGAGACCTCAACTGCTGCACCAAATTGGGCTTCCGCGCTGAATGGCTGAAGACCTCGATTGACGATACCGAACTGACAACTCTGGGAATTGGATTGAACTACCACCCGGCTGGATATCAGAATCTGTACATCCGACCGGAACTGAGATACGACAAATCCACAAATACAGCTATGCTTAACGGACGTCCAGACCAGTTCACCATCGGATTCGACGTCATGCTGACGTTCTAAAAAACAAGCGGTTAGCAAACCGCGAAGAAGCTTTGAACCACTAAACGCTTGTGGTCTATTGACCTATCAAATAACAAAGTCCCCGGAGGAAGCAAAATTCTCACGGGGATTTTTTAATTAACAGCAATCGACAAGTTACAAAGTAATATTCATATAGCATTTTATGCCTTCAATCAAATTTATCTATTTTATCTAACCAGGATAACCGCTACAAACAGAATAACCCGCAAAAAAGGCAGAATGTTTTATCCTGTTACACTTTATTCCGATTAAAAACAGTATGCGACACCAAGGGCGTCGAATTATCAATGATTTTTATGGTCAATGGGTATTATCATGAAAAAAATAGCGCTTTTAACCGGAATAGCAATAGCTGTTTTCGGTCTGTTTGCGAGTCAAACATTTGCAGCTTCCGGCAGCATCGCCGCAGCCTGCGATCCAGCCGCAGCAGCGGCAGCTTGCGATCCTGCCGCCGCAGCTGATCCCGTTTCCACTCCTGCAGCGGATTGCAATTCCAACAACCCAAGCACAGACAGCGCCGCGCCAGCGTCTTGCTCACCAGCAGCCTGCAATTCAGGCGCTCTTTCTGCCGCTCCGGGCTGCGGTTTCTGCTCCGCTTGCGGCAATGCCGGCTGCAACGGTCTTTGCGGTTCCTGCGCTCCTCACGGCTGCGCTGACTTATTCTTTGGAAAACTGAAGAAATCTCTCTGCGAAGGCGTTTGCTGGTCTGGCTATATGAATGCTGGATACTTCACCAACTTTGCCGGCGATAGAAGCAACGGATATACAGACTGCTGGAGCAATACAACGCCAGCGTTTAACGCCCTGTACGTTGCAGCAGAGAAAAAAGCGTACACCGGCGGCTGTGGATATGATTTCGGCTTTGGCATTGACTTCATGTTCGGCGAAGACGCCCGTATCTTCCGTTCCGCTCGCGGTTGGGATGACTCATGGGTAACTGGACACATGTACGATCCTGGTTCTGAAGCCTACGATATTGATTCCTACGGATTTGCCATGCCGCAATTGTACATGGAAATGGCTATTAACAACTGGTCAGTTAAATTGGGTCATTTTTATGGAGTAATGGGATACGAAGGAGCTACCGCTAACAGCCGTTTCTTCTATACCAAGGGTTTGCTTTGCCAGGTTAGTCCGGTAAGTCAGACGGGCGTTTTGGCAACGTACCGCGGTTTTGAAAACCTCGACATAACCCTTGGCTGGGTCAACGGCTGGAACAACGGCTTTGACAACAGCGAATATGGCGAAGGAATGGTTACTGGCGCGTTTACCTACCGAATGAATAAATATGCATCCATCAAATATGCATTTCTGGCTGGAACTGCTGAAATTGGAGGCGAACATGGCGGTGTAAGCGGATTTGTTGGACCGTATTGGTTTGCGGACGGAAAAGGCGTAGGATCAGCACATGACGTCGTATTAGATTTGCAGCTTACAGGACGTTTGGAATCCGTTTCAATTCTGCATTATTCAGACTTCGATCAGTCAGATAATCCTGACGTCTGTGTTCGCACGTTAATTCTGGGACAGCATTTATACTATGATCTCAACGGCTGTACAAAAGTCGGTTTTCGTGCGGAATGGTTGAAGCTATCTGGATTAAACAACTTTGAAATGACAACCTTCGGCATCGGATTGAACTATCATCCAGCAGGTCTCCAAAACCTGTACATCCGACCTGAACTTCGGTATGATAAACTTTCCGATAAAGATATTTATATACTTAACGGTCGACCTGATCAGTTCACCATCGGATTCGACGTTATGCTGACGTTCTAGGCGCCTTGCAGAATAGCGATTATTAAAGCAGGAAGTGAGGGCGTAAAAAACTCTCACTTCTTTTTTTGTCTTTTATTATCAGGTTTCTTACCACTCATCTGACATCCGCCATTTCTAATTTTATCCATTTTATCCAACCGGTAAATTCGTTACAATCGTTACAACCGAAATTAAACGCAAAAATATCTATAAAATTGTACCTTTAACCGATTTAAAACAATACGTGATATAAGAGGCGTCGCACATACAATGTTTTTATGGTAAATGGGTATTATCATGAGAAAAAGTTCACTCTTAGCTGAATTAGCAATCATTTCCGCCCTGTTTACGAGTCAGGGATTTGCGGCGTCAGGTTGCGTTTCTGCCGCATGCGACCCGGTTGTCGCTGCTGCTACAGCTTGCGAACCGGCTGCCGCTGCCGCCGCGCCAGATTCCGCTGCAAATTGCAATACGGGCTGCCAGTCTGAGGCTTGCTCAGCAGAGCCTTTATGCAGTAATCTTTGCCAACCTCAGGGATGTCTGGAATTTGCTCTGGGAAACCTCAAAAAATCCCTTTGCGAAAACATTTGCTGGTCTGGCTACGTGAACGCTGGATACGATACCAACTTTGCCGGAGATCGAAGCAACGGTCTTGTCGACGCCTGGAATAACACAACTCCGGCGCTCAACGCTGTTTATATTTCCGCAGTCAAAAAAGCATTTACTGGCGGTTACGGCGCCGCATTCGGTTTTGGCGTTGATTTTATGTTCGGCGAAGATTCCAGGATTTTCCGTTCCGCTCGCGGTCTGGATCAGAACTGGTTCACCGGTCACATGTACAATCCGGCTACAGGCGCATACGATCGTCCTTCCTACGGCTTTGCCATGCCTCAGCTGTATATGGAAGCCGCTATCAATAACTGGTCTGTCAAGCTCGGTCATTTTTACGGACTGTTGGGCTACGAAGGCGCAACCGCCCCGAGCAGATTTTTCTATACGAAAGGTTTGACCTGCGCTGCGTCGCCCGTCAGCCAAACCGGCGTTTTAGCAACATACAACGGATTTGAAAACCTCGACATTACTCTCGGCTGGGTCAACGGCTGGAACAACGGATTCGACAACAGCAGATTTAACGACGGCATGGCGTCCGGCTCGTTCACCTACCGCATGAACCCGGCAGCGTCTATCCAATACTCGTTTCAGGCGGGAACGGCTGACATGGCTGCCATATTTGCTTTTTGGGGACCGTATAACTGGGGACACACAAAAGGCGTTGGCTCCCTCCACACCGCTATTTTAGACGTTTATCTTGACAAGTCCCTGGAATCTGTAACAATTGTGAACTATACAGACTTCGGTCAGGCGACCTATTCCGAAAACGGCACTCGCGTCCTCGTAGTGGGAGAACATCTGTATTACACGATTAACAGCTGCTGGAAAGCCGGATTCAGAGCGGAGTGGCTGAAAAACACAGATTATATTGGTGGAAGCTCGCAAGATACCGAAGTTACCTCCTTCACCCTCGGTTTGAACTGGCATCCGGGAGGAAATCAAAACCTGTACATTCGACCAGAACTGCGATACGACCGCGCAACCGGCGTTTGGAAGAACCAGCCTCTCAACGGACGCCCCGACCAGTTTACCATCGGCTTTGACGTCATGCTGACGTTCTAGTCAAAAGCGCGATTTTAGAAGATTTAAGCGAGAAACGAGGGCGCGAAAAGCTCTCGTTTCTTTTTTTATCACAAAGTTTCATCCCAGCCGCAGCTCTACGTCGCTTTGCTGAACCATCCAGGGATTATTTTCAATCATGACAACCGTATGACCATAAGCGGTTAAACGGCGAAATGACTCTATTAATTTATCCAGTTCAGAATCGTGCAACCCAGCAGAGGGTTCGTCCAGCAGGAACAGGGTTTTCTGCTTGTAAATCTTCTGAAGAGCTTTCGCCAAATCCAGCCGGCTTCTCTCTCCGGCGGAAAGCGTCTTGATCGGCTGTCCTAATTCCAAACGCTCCAAACCGATGTCAATCAACGACGTCAGGGGGAGCTGAACGCTACGAATGTTTCGGAAAAACGAAAACGCGTCTTGAACCGTCAGACGAAGAATTTCTGCCGCGTTCAGACCGCGAAACCGGGGCTGTAAATACTCCTTCTGGAAGCGTTCCCCCATGCACTCGCTGCAGACCATTTCTATTTCTGGAAGGTATTCCAGATCAATTGTCAACACGCCCTCGCCTTTGCATTGAGGGCAGCGACCATTCCCGCTCATGAGACTGAAATCGCCCGGCGTAAACCCTCTGGCTTGAGATTCAGGCGTTGCCGCCAATTCCGCTCTGACGGAATCCCAAATTCCCAGATACGTCGCCACACAGCCCCTCGGCGGCTTGCGTTCCAGTTTCCGTTCTACCAGAATCACGTCCTCAAACGCGTCCAGACCTGTTACAGGACGTTTTCTGTCAGGAGGAACTGGCTTTCCCGCCAGCTGAGACAGAAGGGTAGTCTTTCCCGACCCGGCGGGACCAGCAATGGCTGTGATTTTGCCGGGAGAAATTGTTATGGAGGCAGTAGGCAGTAGGCAGTAGGCAGTAGTAAGCTCTTGCCTCTTGCCTGTTATCTCTTGCCTTTTGTCTCCCAATTCTACAACGCAGTCCGCCGCCTGAATAAGCGACGCATCGTTGTCGGCAACCACGACCGTGTTCCCTCTGTCGCGCAAACGAAGCAAAGCAGAAAGCAAAGCTGGGCGGTTTTCCGGCGGAACCCCGTCCATCGGCTCGTCGAATACGTAGAGCATATTGACCAAATCGCCCGCAAACATCGACGCCATCGCCGCCCGCCGAATCTGCCCGCCCGACATCGTTTCCGCCTTGCGGGAAAGAGGCATATAGCCCAAAGCTGCGTCCTGAAGGCAAGAGACAATAGGCAGTAGGCAAGAAATGAAAGGCGGTAACGAAACGACCAACGGGAGTGAAGTTACGCAGTTCGCCGAAGGCGAACCCCCAAAAGCGCAACCATGAACAAGTTCGCCTGACGGCGAATGCGTAATTCCGCCGACAAGGTCGGTTCCTGCTTGAAAGTGGGTAACGCCGAAATCAGCTTTTCGGAGACAAAACCTTGTCCTATTGCCCGTGCGGCTTCGCACCGCTTCGCTCACTTCATTACCGCCTTTCAAACCCTCGCTTCTCGCAGCAATTTGATCTGCCGACAACTCGTACCATTCCAGCAGGTTCTTCCCGTCGAGCTGGTACGCCAGGATTTTGTCGCGTTCGGAAGGTTCCTCCGGCAGTTCCGAAAGATAAAATCGTTCGACGGCATTGTCAGAAAACTCCTGTCCGCATTGAGGACACGTTCTGCCCTGCCCGGCGTATCGCTTGACCGTTCCCTCCGGCGTCTCGATAAACACAACCGCTTTCCCGCCCGATTCCACAAACGCCAGTTCAAACGACTCCTTCGTTCGGCTGTCGCGGGGGCGAAATGTTAAGCGGTCAGCCAAGACGTGGATAGTTGCATGTTGCAAGTTGCGAGCGTTAAGTTGAAGCAACTCATTCCTGTCGACCAGTTCCACTTTAGCATCGCGTTCAATCAGCCAGCGGGAAAACCCGCGCTGAGCGTATTCCGATATCGCAGCTGACGGGACAAAAGCTATTTGAGCGCGGCAACCACTGTAATGACTCTCAAAATATTCCGCAGCCGACGCAGCGCCGCCGGGCGGGACTTTTATACCGCAATGAGGACAAATCGGAACCGAATGGCGGGAAAACGCCAGAGCCAAGGCGTCGTCCATGCCGCAAAGCTGAGCCAGCGTCTGATTTAAATCAACTTTTTCTGACGCAGTTGCCGCTGGCGGCAGGTTCTCAATTGAGTCCAAGTCCGGACGCTTCCAAAGACTGAACTTGCCTCGCCGGCGCGTTCCGACAGTCTCGATAAAACGCCGCTGACTCTCCGCAAAGAGCGTATTTATAACCAGCGTCGTCTTGCCCGACCCCGACGGACCGCAGACAACCGTCAGCCCCCCAATCGGAAAATCGACGTCTAAATTATTCAAACAATTCTCCCGAATCCCGCGTAAAAGGATTACAGAATCAAATTTTTTGCTGTTTTTCATCTTACTTTCTCCATTTTTTATTATATCGAATTTGCGTCCGCTTGCAATCCCCACAATTTTGATATAATATATAATTGAGTAAGGAGTGGCGAGAACTCAACTCCTCACTCCTCATTCCTAACTCCTAACTATTTCCAATTCCTTTAATTGATAATCAATATACTACTATGGGCTACCAAGACCGAGACTACTACCGAGAATCCTACTCCGCACAGCGGGAACCGATGAAAATCGTAACCATAATTATTATCCTGAATGTCGTTTTATGGCTGGCGAACGCCTTTATCACACCGCCGAAATACATGGATGGCATGATGGTAACTTCTGGAACTATTACCGACATCCTCTCACTACATCTTCAGGACATTTACAAACCCTGGCTGTATTGGAAATTTCTTACCTGCGGATTCGCTCATTCCTCCGAAAGCGCCTGGCATTTAATCGGAAACATGCTCGGTTTGTTCTTTTTGGGTCGATTCGTTGAAGATCGATACGGATCAAAGCAGTTCCTCGGATTTTATCTTGCTTCCATCATTTTTGGAAACATATTCTGGGTTTTCTGCTCCTGGATGAACGGCGATCTTTCATCCAATTTGCCAATTTGCCTGTTGGGAGCTTCCGGCGGCGTTACTGCAACAGTTATTCTGTTTTCTCTAACGTACCCGAGAGTTACGCTTATTCTGCTCTTCCCGCCAATTCCAATCCCCGCTTGGCTTTTAGGGTTGCTTTTGGTCGGTCAGGATATGTACGGCGCAATAACTGGCAAAGGACTCATGGGCGGCAACGTAGCGTACACTGTCCACTTGGGCGCGGCGGCATTTGCAGCGTTATATTTCTTCTTCAACTGGAATCTGACGCGTCTGGGCGCCTTGTTCATGGGCGATTTTCAAACCGCGCTTCACTTCAGAGCCGATCCCCGCGTCCGTTTTCATAATGATGGGTCCTACAGAAATGACGAGGATGATTTCACGTTTCGTTCTCGCATTGAAAACAACAACTCGTTCATAGAAGACTCCAACAACTACGCTCAGAGAGAAAGAGACGCGCGGCTGGAAGCGGAACTGGCTGACGAAGCTGACCGAATTTTACGGAAAATTTCTCAGACTGGAAGAAACAGCCTCACGTACGATGAAGAGCGTACGCTTCAGACCTACAGTGAACTTTTACAGAGAAAAAAGCGTTAAAATTCCTACATTCGTAGTAACTATCCCATAAAAAAGCGAGTTTTTTGAGGAAATCAATAAAAATTGCTTGACAGAATATAAAAAAGAGCTTAATATATTATTGGTAAAAAAGTATTTTGAAAAATTCTTATAAAAGAGTTGCAAAATATAAATTATCTATTATAATGTTAAGATAGATAGTTTTAACCATTATACCTAAAGGAGACTCTCCATGAAGCTTCGTAAGCAAGCAGTAACCATCGGATTTATTATATTTTTTGTACTGGCGTCCATAGGTTTGGGCGTTGGAGTTTACATGCTTTATCAACAATGGGACGAAAATAAAGCCAAAATCCCGGAAGCTGTCAAAAAGCTTAATCAACAGGAAAAAGACATCGTTGGAGTTCAAAAGGAAATTAAACAGCTTAAAGAACTTATCGGTTGTCCGGAATCCATGCGTCGAGATTACGTTTTCGACTTTATTGATAAAGACATGGAAAAATACGCCGGTCCATCATCCGGAATTGAACTGGAAGAAGGCGAAAGGGTTTATTCCAAAATCATCGCTAAAATGTTCAATAAAATCCAGGAGCAAAAAGCAACTCTGGCTCAACGTCAGAAAGAACTGGAAGAGCTTAAGGTTAACAACCTCTCCCAAGAGAAAACCAACCATAAAAATATTCTTTCAATTATTGAAAGCTCCAAAAAAGATCAGCAAACGCTGCTTGCCGCTATCAATACCAGTTCTGCTCAAAGAGATAAAATCAATAACGCCAAGTCAGAGATTTACGCAGAACTGGATAAAATTTTCAGAGACAACGAAGAGCAGTTCGTCGAAGCTAACGACAAAATCGCTAAAGCTAACGACAGCATCAAGGAACTCAACATTGTCCGGGAAGATTTGCAACGCGTTTCAAAGGCGAAAACAAACAAGTCTGTCAATCGTCCAGACGGTTTGATTTTGTCGTATAACCCCGCATCAAAAGTTGCGATTATTAACCTCGGGTCGGTTAACAATCTTCGGGATCAGCAAACTTTCAGCATTTATCCCGCCAATACAACCTCCAGCACAACCAGTCCTAAAGGAACCTTACAGGTGTTCCAGGTCAACAGCAATCAGGCGCTTTGTTACGCCAACGAGTTTTCATCAAGCGATCCGATTACGCCTGGAGATAAAATTTTCACCAAAGGATGGACTGCTGGCGAACACGTTCGGTACGCTCTGTGCGGAACGCTCGACGTAACCGGCGATGGCAAAAACGACATCGACCGCATTTTGACGTATATTCAGCAACACGGAGACGTTTGCGACGCTTACCTCGACGGAACGACCACTCACGGGAAAATCGTTGCAGAAACCCAGTTTTACGTAGTCGGAACTCCGCCGGATGAAGACAAGAATCCCGCAGAAGCAGCAGCATTCAAAAACTTTGTTTCTCAGGCAAAACGTTACAGCATTCCCGCCATAACGCTTCAGAATTTAATGAGTCGTTTGGAAACAAAAGAATTGTCGCAAGTCAGATCAAATGGCGCGGAGCCGCAAAACTCCCAGCCTTCCTATGGCGTTACTCGTTCAAAAGACAATACTTTCCGCAGTCGTAACGGAAACAGAGTCATGCCGCGATAACGATTTAATCACTTTCATGTAAACAAACAGTATATTATATATGGTTTGAGGGAGAAACCCAAATGTTTAAAGCTACTTTCTGGTGGAATTTCGCATTAATCGTATTCTTTTTGATTACGGTTTCGCTCGGTGTTACGCTTTACGTATTCTATCAAATGAATATGGAAACAGAAATGCATCTCCAAGAACTGTCAGAACAGCAGGTCATTAAAAACGGCGAGCTTATGGTAATGGAGAACGAGCGGGATGAATACAAGAAAAAAATTGCCGGCGAAGAAACCAAGATGACCGTTCAGGATTTGGCTGACGAGCACAGAACTGTTATGGAAAAGTATGCAACCAACTTTGCCAAAAGCAACCAGTCATATTCGAGCGTTCTCGCCTATCTGTACAATCAGATCCAGGTTCAAAACTTTACTCTGGACGCAAACCAGCAAGACGCCAACGACCTCAAAGCGTTTAACGACAACAGAACAAAATACAACACGGTTTCCCTTGACGCTGTAAAAAAGAGTTCAGAAGTATTTACGGAAGACAAAAACCGATACTCCAAAGTTTTGGCTGAAATTGAAGCTGATCTCAATAAACAAAAAGGCGATTTGGAAAGGCTTGTCAAGGCTGCTGGAACGTCAAACGACACCATTATCAAAAAGCTCAATAACGATTTGGCTAAAACAAATGAAGAAATCAAAGTCCAAATGGGAAGCAATATCAGAACCCGTCAGCAACTTGCAAAAAACAACACCAGGGTTTCAGAAGTTCCCAATGGAAAGATTCTTTATATTTCTGCCGCTCAGGGAAAGGCAACGATTAACTTGGGAAGCGCAGACAATCTTCCTTTAAACGCTTCATTTTCCGTTTATTCCAATTCGGAAACCGACATGAAAAGCGGCAAGAAAAAGGGAAGCGTTTATGTTACTCAGGTAACAGGGCCGCATTCTGCTGAATGCGTTGTAACATCAGACATTCCGTCAAATCCGATTCTTCCGGGCGATAAGATTTATTCGCCGGTTATTGGCGATCGTCATTTTGCCATTGCCGGTTTTATTGATATGGACAACAACGGCATTAACGACGTTGAAAAACTCGTCAAACTGCTGGAATCCAACGGCGGCGTTGTTGACGGTTATCAAAACGAAGGCAAACAGATTCGACGTTTGGAAGAAACAACCAACTTCCTCATTATTGGTAAAAGACCAGACGAAAGCGCCAGTGAAGACGTGCGTATGACGTTTACCAACTTCACCAAAGCCGCTTATGAATTTAATACGCCGCAAATCAGCCTTGAACAGCTCTTGCAGGAAATGGGCGTTAGTGCTAACAGAGCCTCAGTTGTCCAAGGCGGCGTTGATACACAACCGATTCCATATACCAAGGGCAATTACTCTGGCGGTTCCGTTAGCCGTTTGTATATGGAAGACCAAAACAATCAACAAAACAATAACGACTGATTTATTGAAATTCAATACTTAGCGTTTAACACATCCGGAGAATAAAACAGATTTTAAAAGTTTTTTGAATAAATAATCAGGTTCGTCAATTATATTGACGTTTTCCTACTACCCTTTGGAGTATTACACATGTTTACTAAACGAATTAACCCAGTTGCGATTCTCGCCGTCATGGCGTCCGCATTATTCGCGTCAACTGTTCTGGCAGATGACCCGGTTGAGTCCTCCAATATCGCGGGGGCTGCAGAATTGTACACATTTCAAGACGCGTCGTCCGGAGAATCTTATTTTGCTTTGAGCGTTTCTCCAACCCCAAGCGAAACGCCTGTTGCTGAACGCAATGTCGTTATTGTTGCAGACACTTCCGCCTCAATTGCCGCAAATTATCGTCAACAGCAGCTTGACGCCATTAAATCGTTTGTCGGTTCTCTTAACCCGACAACAGACAAGGTTTGCCTTGTTGCCAGCGACGTTGATTCCACGCCGTTAACTCAAGGCTTTGTTTCTCCTGACAGCGAAGAATTCAATAACGCCTTCACGGCTTTGGAAGATCGAGTTCCTTTGGGAGCCATGAACATCGAAACCGCCATGAAAACTGCCAGCAGCCAGCCTTTCCCAGCCGGTAACAATTCGATTATGTTTATCGGTTCTGGAACCAGCCGAGCCAAAACGCTCACTCCGGCTCAGTTCGATGGTATTTGCAAAGATTTGGCAACCAAAAAGCTTCCGGTAAACAGCGTACAAATTGGTCCCAATCCGGACGCTCGCGTTCTTTCCTGCCTGGCAGCGAAAACGGGTGGAATGGCAATCGTTCCTTCGGAAGACGCTGAAGATTCCAACAAAGACACCGTTGCCGCTATGGACAGCGCGACTTCAGCCGAAGTCATTTGGCCTGATCAGGCGACCGTCAAATGGTCTGGTTCGTTCAAACCGGCAATGGATTTCCCGCCGCTGCGTACTGACCGCGATTCAATGATCGTCGGAACGTATCAGGGAGACGCTTCGCTCGATTTAACCGTCAATACTACAGACGGCGCACAGTCTTGGTCTGCTCAACCTGATAACACCGCTGAAAAATTTGACTATATTAAACAGCTTGTTTCGATGGCTAATAGTTCCAACGGTCTGGTTCCACTGGTTTCCAAAGACGACATGTACAAAGCGGAAAACGCCAAGATTGATCGCGTTAACGAATTGGTTCGTTTGGCTAATTCTGCTATCAACACCGGCGATATTCAGGACGCTCAAAACCTGGTCAACGAATTAAAAGCGTTAGATCCGCAGAACGTCGATATTGACAATCTCGAAAAGCTTATGGCAGACAACAATGGTCAGGCAGACGTAACGGGAGACGACGGACCAACTGATTTCGACCTGCTTGACAGTTCAAATCTGCTCAATTTGGCTGACAGTTCAATGGGAGCTATCACGCAACAACAGGTTGCCGAAGTTACCCGAACAATCAACGACTCTCGCGCTACGCTGAGAATTGACCCGGAAGCGGCCATTCAAAACCTGAAGAACATGCGTGAATCGGTTCGACGCAATGCAGACCTCAAAGCGGCGGATCGAGATTCGTTGGTTCGAAACCTCGAAGCCGCCATTCGCGAAGCTCAGCAATATGGCGATCAATACGCTCAGAGAAACGCTGAAGCGGCTAAAAGAATGGCTGAAGCTCAGGACAGAAAGATTCTCGCTGAGCAGATGATGAGCCAAATGGAAAAAATGAACCAGATGGGAAAACGATTCGAATCCACCTGCAAGGAAAAGAAATACGAACAAGCTCAGGACATCATGGTTGACATGTCTAACGACATGAGCGATTTAGACAACCGTATGCCTACTGCGATTGCTGGCATTCAGTGGACTCGCAACCTCGACAATTACGTCAAGCAGGTTCAGCTTCGTTCGCTCAAGCAGCGCAAAGTTTGCGATACGCTTTATCAAAGCGACAAATCCGCTACTCCGTTCCCGGACGAACCGCCGATTACCTATCCGGATTCGACCGTCTGGCAGCGTCTGACGGCAAGCCGTCGGGCAAAGTACAGCTCCATGGACTTGGCTCAAGCGGGAGAAAAAGAAAAGCAGATCATGAAGGCTCTCAAAGAAGCGACAAACATTGAATTGTCCGAAAGTCCTTTGAAAGAAGCCATCCAGGAAATCCACGATCAGCATCATATCAACATTCAGATTGACGAAGCGGCTTTCAAAGAAGAAATGATCGATCTGGAAGAAGTTAAACTCTCCGTTGATGGAAACGGCATGTCTCTTAAAGCGGCTTTGAAGATCGCTTTGAGCGCTCACAGCCTGTCATACGTTATCGAAAACGAATGTCTTTATATTACAACGCTCACCAAAGCGAAAGAAAAGTGCATTACAAAAGTTTATCCCGTTGCTGACCTCGTATTGCCACCGCGTATGCCTGATATGAGCAACGTCTTTACCAGCATGGGCAACAATACAACCAGCATGAGCAACTCTGGTTCGGGTGGAAGCAACAATAACAATTTCGGCGGCGGTCAGTTCAATCTCCCGGCTGAAAGACTTCGTTTGAACGCAGCCAGACAGGCGATGGAAAATGGAAATTTCCAAGCGTTCAATATGAAAGACGATTTGTCCAAACCGGTTGGAATTAAACTGGAACTCACTCCTGACGGTTCCGTGATCGTTGTTCCGGCTGACGCTGACAAAAAGGAATTCTGGAAAGAATACTTCCAGCGCGAAGACGTCAACGACGGTCTGGTTCGCCGAACAATGCTTCACTACAAGCACGAAAACAAGTACAATGACATCATCGTTGCGCTTAAGTCCGCCATGCTGGCTGGAAAGACTCAGCCCTGGATGTACGAAGCCTTGGCGCTGGCGCAGCTTTGCGCTGGACGTCCGCAGTCTGAATACGAACGTACGCTCATGTCGGCGGTAGAATTCAGCGACGACGCTCAAACGATGATTTTAATCGCCACATACATGCAACGAATTGGTCTGCATGAAAGAGCTCTGCAAGTGCTGCACGAAATTGCAAAGAACAATCCGGAAATGGCGGAACCATACGAAAAAGCTCTGCCGATTGCTTCCATTATTAACAATCGCGAAGCGAAAAAATGGGCGTCTTTGGGCATCCTTTCACTGGCGTGGTCGGAAGACAAGCTCTATCTGTACGACAAAGC
Organism: Thermoguttaceae bacterium; assembly: GCA_017447745.1. Classification (GTDB taxonomy): domain Bacteria; phylum Planctomycetota; class Planctomycetia; order Pirellulales; family Thermoguttaceae; genus RUG11551. Next base: position 41,771 of record JAFSMW010000041.1, on the reverse strand, counting down.
CAACGACGTCGCCAACAGCGTTGTTTCAGACCTGATGGCGGAAAACAAGAAACAGGAAGCCAAGGAATTCCAGGAAGAAATCAATAAAGCCAAACAGCGCGACTGCATCATTCGCGTTTCCTGGGCTGGTCAGGCTGATATTGACATTGCCGTTGAAGAACCCGGCGGAACGGTTTGCTCAATGAAAAACATTCAAACCCCGGCTGGCGGTTTCTTCATGGGCGACGCTCATGCTGGACAGCTTGGCAAAAATAACAAGTTGATGTCCGAAACCTACGTTTGCCCAAAGGGATTCAACGGCGATTATCGTCTGGCGATTAAAAAGCTTTGGGGCAACGTCATCGGCGGTAAAGTCAAAGTTGAACTCTTTACTCACGTCAACGCTGACGATCTGAACTCCATTAAGGGTAAAAAGCCCATGGTTGGCTACATTCAGCTCAAAGACGACGCTGCTGGCATGATGTTCACGCTGCACGACGGTCGCCGTACGGCGGCATCTCAGCAGGTTATTGCCAATGCTGTCAACAATCAGGTCAACAGAGCGATTTTGGCTCAGCAACTGGCTCAGGCGTTTGATCCCAACGCAATGGCAAAACTCGATGGTTTCGTTAACGCCGATCAGGCGGCAGAAGAAGGACGTTATTACAATCCTTACTTCCGTCAGGGCGCTGTTGGATACCAGCCGCAGATTATCACCCTGCCGACAGGTACAAACCTCATGGCTCAGGCGGTTGTTTCCGCTGACCGACGTTACGTCCGAATTACCAGCGTTCCGATGTTCTCCTACATTGCTAACGTTCGTATTTTCAACTACGTTACTGGAGAAGAAACTGAAGGTTCCGTTCCATCCGGTTCCAGCACGAGTTATTAATATTTACTGTTGACGTCATAACGTCAACATTGGTCGTTAGCTGTTAGCAGGAGGTTATTCGTTACGTCTTTCGTTTTGAAGACCTGTTGCTGACAGCTAACTTTTTTTCATTTTCACCCTTCCCCCTGTTTAATTATGTTTCATAACGAAAAAGAAGAAACTTTAACCCGTTCTGAATTAACTCAACTGCAAGACGAACGCTTAAAGAAGGTTGTCAAATGGATTTACACGCATAACGACGTTTTCAAGCAGCGCCTTGACGAAGCCAACGTCAATCCCGATACGTTCCGCGGTCTGGACGATCTTACCGCCCTGCCAACGATGAACAAAAAGGAATTCAGAGAATACTTCCCGCTGGGAATGTGCTGCGTTCCGAAAGATCAGATTCGAGAAATGCACCAGTCGTCCGGGACGTCCGGGACGCCGGTTGTCATGCCGTACACCAACAACGACATTCACCAGTGGGGAGAATGCATGGCGCGCTGTTACAAAATGGCTGGCGCTCAGCCGGGCGACGTCTGCCAGATCACCCCAACTTTTGGTCTGTTTAACGGCGGCTTCGGCATGTATCACGGCGCACGTCAGGCGGAACTGTTTATCGTTCCCGCCAGTTCTGGAAACACCGAACGACAGATTCGTCTTGCCAAGGCGTTCAATACAAAAATTCTGACGGCGGTCGTCTCCTACGGACCTCGAATTCTGGAAGTCCTGGCGCAAATGAACGAAACGCTGCCGGATCTGAAAATCGGCATCTTCGGCGCGGAAATGTTCTCACCGAACATGAAAAAGACAATTTCTGAAGGCTTCGGAATCGACGCGTTCGACATCTACGGCATGACGGAAACCGGCGGCGTCGGCACACTGGGGCAGGACTGCCCGGATCACTCCGGCATTCACGTTTGGGAAGACCATTACATTGTGGAAATCCTCAAACCGGGTTCTAACGAACAGTGCCCGGACGGCGAACAGGGCGAAGTCGTTGTAACGTCTTTGACCAGAGAAGCGCTGCCGGTTATTCGATTCCGCACCGGCGACCTGTCGCGCGTTCTCAGCAGAGAAAAATGCGCCTGCGGTCGTTCTCATATCCGTATCGCTCCGATTACCGGTCGTCTGGACGACATGCTCATCGTTAAGGGCGTCAACTTCTTCCCGTCTCAGGTGGAACAGGCCCTGCTGGAAATCCCGGGCGTTCACCCGCAGTATCAGATTATTATCGAGAACAATCACGGCGTCAAAGACGTTCACATCAACGTCGAGGCGGAAGAAGGCGTTACCGGCTACATGGTCGAAAAGAAACTCAAGGAAACGCTGGGATTCTCGCCCAAAGGCGACGTCTTCAAGCCGGGAGAACTTCCGCGTCAGGCGGGCAAAGCCCAACGCGTCTTCTTTGAAGATAAGAACTGATTCAGGATTTACAGATTTAATTTAATCACAGCCTGCGGTTTGAAAACTCATTTCTGACCGCAGGTATTCTTTTTGAATACGGATTTTGGCGAGTCAGGGTGCGTAAAACCACAGAAAGCGACGGCTTGCCGTTGCTTAATGAAAGGCGGTAACGGAGTTCGCCAACGGCGAACGTAGTTACGCTTTGAATCGCTCACGCACACGGGTTTACACCCGTGGCTCGCCTGAATTATCGCTTCATTACCGCCTTTCATCGTTTTTTACGTCCTATATTCCCCATTTCCTCAAGATTTTTCACTTTTTTTCAAAAACTTTCCCATTTACCGCTTTGCAAACGCCAAATTGAGTGTATAATAATTATGAAGTATATAAGCGATATTCCATTTTGCGCCCGGGCGTACCGGCGCAAAAGTCGTTTCAGTAACCGTTTACCAGTTTTACCCAACAGAAGGAGTAAAATAATGGCTAAATCTAGATCTTTTGTATTCTGCCCCCCCCCGCATTTTAACACGCGGTATTTTTTCTCTGTTAGCTTTTCTGGCGATCCTGTTTGATGCCTCTTTCACGCAGGCTGATATTTATAACGATGGAGATGCATTGCCTGGTTCTATTACATCGAGTGTAACGTTCAATTTTGATCAATCCCAAAGTTATTCGGGGATTATTTCTGGCGCCGGGACAACCGTTACCAAAACCGGGACTGGCGTTTTGACGCTGTCCGGCGCAAATACTTATACTGGAACAACAACGATAAACGGCGGCGGTCTGACGCTGACAAACGGCGGCGTTATTGCTGGTTCAGACATTACAGTCGGCTCGAACGCTGCAGCTGCTATGACTATTGAATCAGGCGCGACGGTAACAAGTAACGGCGCTATTTATGTTGGTCTTGACAGCGGTTCAGACGGAACGCTCAATATTACAGGAGGAACGGTTAATGCCTATTGGCTTCGTCCGGGACGCAATGCCAGTTCAAAAGGCGTTGTCAATATCTCCGGCGGCGTTGTAACTGTCAGCAAGCCTTCAAGTGCATCTGGTTATGACGAATCTGAAATTGGCAATAACGGCTCTGGTAAAATAACGGTTTCAGGCGATGGCAAACTTTCTTTTACAGGAACGGTTCGCATTGCCAATATGGGCAATGCAGAATCGTTTATCAATATTCAAGACTACGGCGAGGTTACAGTTAATAATAATTTATATGTTGGTCAGCGTGGAACGAATTTAGGAAGTATGACGCTTTCTGGGCATGGACAATTGACCGTTAAAAAAGGTATTCAACTTGGAACTGACTACGGCAGCAACGGTTCTGGTAATATGACGCTCAAAGATTACGCTTCAGTTACGATATCTCCAGACGGTGATAATACAACTGACGCTGTTTCAAATATTGGTAATTATGCCGGGACAAATACGCTTGATCTTTCCGGCAATTCATCGTTTGAAGCAAAACAAATACAAGGCTTATACGTTGGCTACGGTTATAAAAATAGTTCCACCCACAACGCAAACGTAACGGGTAATATTAAGGTAGCTGACAATGCAACTTTCACGGCAAATCCAACTGTTGATTTTATATTGGGAAATTACGGTACAGGTAAAATTGAACAAAGCGGCGGAACCGTTAATTTGAAGACGGGCAATTCGTCAAGCGGTACAGTCTTTTTGGCAAATTTCGAAACAGGAAAGGGTATAATTGACATCTCTGGCGGTACATTTAATATTGGGACAGCCTTGATGGCAGGTACACGTGGAGCTTCAACTATTGACCTTTCAGGAACCGGCATAATCAATGCAGATGGTATTGTTATTCTTGCCCCTGGCTATGAAACCACTTCTAATACAACCGTCAATCAGACAGGCGGAACATTTAACGCTAATGCCGGCATCGTTTACGGGAATTATTTCGCCAACCGCGGGACAGGCGTTTATAATCTTTCTGCTGGAACGCTCAATACAACGTCCATAACATACGGAAGAAATACGCCTGCCAGCGCTTCGTTTGTAATTTCCGGAACTGGCGTTGCCAATATTACCGGAGCGCTGGCCGTTCCAACTAACGTTAAAGGCGGAACGCTTACTGCTGGTTCTATTGCTATTCCTGCAAGCGGAAAACTTGACGTTTCCGGCGGCACGATTAAATTGGGCAATGGCGGCATTACAGCGGCTGGCGCGTATACGTTCAATCTTTCTGGCGGTACGCTTGCAACTAATGGCGCCAGTTGGTCATCCAGTCTTAACGCAACAACGTCAAACACTATAACATTCTCCCCGGAAGCGGATCAAACAATTACGTGGTCAGGCGTTTTATCTGGAACCGGAGCTTTAACCAAAGCCGGCGTCGGCGAGTTGGTTCTGACCGGAAAGAGTACGTTTAAAAAGGATATCACAATTAATGGCGGAGTTTTGGATCTGACAAACGGAGCGGTTTATACGGGAGGTTACATCAGCGACGCCCACGTTTATGTCAATGACGGCGGAACGTTAAAAGTCAACAACTTTGGCTATGCCGAAGGCGGCGCTTCAAGTTTGGGCGGACTGACATATTCGTCTAATGGTTCAACTAATTTCCATTTGAATGGCGGCGCTGTTCAGATTGCCGAATCCTTTGTCTCGCCAATCGCTCGTAAAATCGAACTTCAGGCTAACGGCGGAACGCTCGACCTTGCCGAGGGCGTTGAACTCACTCTTACTGGCGACATCCACGGCGTCGGCGCATTGACCAAAGCGGGCGCAGGGAAGTTGACGCTTACCGCCAATAATTCGTATACCGGCGGAACGACGATTTCAGCGGGAACGCTGGTTCTTTCTGAAAACGGTGCGTTGGGAACGGGCGCGGTTGTCAACAACGCGGCGTTAGTATTCGCTCACGATTCAGACCAAACGTTTAATAACGCTGTTTCTGGAACGGGCGCTGTTACAAAGACCGGCGCTGGAACGCTGTCTTTGACCAACGCCAATTCGTATACCGGCGGAACGACGATTTCAGCGGGAACGCTGGTTCTTTCTGAAAACGGTGCGCTGGGAACGGGCGCGGTTGTCAACAACGCGGCGTTAGTATTCGCTAACGATTCAGACCAAACGTTTAATAACGCTGTTTCTGGAACTGGCGCTGTTACTAAAACGGGTTCTGGAACTCTGTCGCTGACCAACGCCAATTCGTATGAAGGCGGAACGACCATTTCAGCAGGAACGCTGGTTCTTTCTGAAAACGGTACGCTGGGAACTGGCGCGGTTATTGACAACGCGACTTTGGTATTCGCTCACGATTCCGATCAGACGTTTAATAACGCTGTTTCTGGAACGGGAACCGTTTCCAAGACCGGAGCGGGCAAACTCAAGATTGACGCAACTGAAAACCTGTTCCAGTCGAGCCAATTCACGGTCGAGGCTGGCGAGCTGGATTTCAAAGGCAACTATAGCGGCAATCTGTACGTGAAATCCGGCGCAACGCTTTCGCCCGGCAATTCCGTTGGGGATTTAGCCGTTTCCGGCAACGTTGTAATCGACGATAACGGAACGATTCTCTTTGAATTCGGGTCATATAACAACGGCTCAACTTCGCAGAATTACGATACGCTTGCTATTACAAACGCGGACGATGAATTTTCTCTCGATACGGGTTCAATCGTCAAACTGTTTTTTGAGGGTAACGACGCCTCTGTTTGGGCGGCAGACAACGCTGAATATCTGCTGGTTTCCGACCCAGGATTTGTCAGCGAAGAAACCAGCTTTAACAGTTTACTTGGGAACTATCAAGACTTGTTTGGTCTGCAAGGCAGAGCGGACGGACTTTATCTGGTCAGTCTCGGCGTTGGACCGGGACCATCTCCCGACCCCGGCTCCGGCGTTCCTGAACCGTCAACTTGGGCGCTGCTGGCGCTTGGCGTTGTCGTGTTATTCCTGCGTAAGCGCAAGAATTAAATGAAAGGCGGTAACGGAGCAAACGCAGTGAGCGCAGTTACGCTTAAATCATAATAGAATAACGCTAAAGCGGGAGGAAACTCCCGCTTTTTTGTTTTGCGGACATCGTCCGACGACAGGCATTAAGCCGCAAAGATCGCATAGTTTTTAAAACTTCGCGATCTTCGCGAACTTGGCGTGAGGTTTCTTCGGCGGCTGATACAGCCGCGATCCAGCAGGTTGAAGCGATTGTTCTGCGAAAGAGTTTATCTATCATACCAGCAATGCGGCAGAGGACTGCCGCGAGCCGGACTTGTCCATATACGTGCGAGGTTCAAAGCGTAACTACGTTCGCTTCGCGAACTCCGTTACCGCCTTTCATTAATTTGCGAACTTCGCGTGAGACTTTAACGGCAGAAGAGTTTTTCTTTTTATTTGCCCAGAAAAATAAACAGAACCGCCCCGACCATACAGGCGCATGCGCCGATGTAGTTCCACCCCAGGTTTTTATGGAAAACCATTATGTAAAACGGCGCAAAGACTGCCAACGTAATAACTTCCTGCATGATTTTCAGCTGTGGCACCTCTAACCCGTTGGCGGCGCCGATTCTGTTCGCCGGGACTTGAACCATGTATTCAAACAGAGCAATTCCCCACGAAACCAGAATCGCAATAATATACGACGAGTTACCAAGAAATTTTAGGTGTCCGTACCACGCCATTGTCATAAACAGGTTTGATATAATCAGCAGTACTATTACGGTAAACAGGGGATTCATGGGTCATTAGGGAATAGGGAATGGGGAATGGGAAGGAACAGGGAATAGGGAATAGTTTAGAGAGTGGTAAGTTGTAAGTGGTTAGTTGAAAATTTGATGAACGCTTGCGTACTAACCACTAATCACTAACCACTAAAAACATGAAACTACTCCCTACTCCCCAGATACATCCAAATTTTCTTTACGAAAAATTGCATATCTCCCCTTGTCAAAGCGTTAGGATAACGCTACAATATCCTATATCGGAAATCGAAGAAAAAATGATAAGCGCCCGCCGAATTCTCCTAACGACGTTGTTTTTATTTGCAGTCAGTCCGCTCTTTGGACAGATGTGCAAAGTGGAATTGTCTTCCCCAACGAAAAGCCTGGGCGTTCAGGGCAAACAGACCGTCTTCGTTGAAGCGGCGTTCTCGGAAACGTATCAAAAGAAAAAGACGGTTCTCGAACCCGTTCAGCGTCGACCGCTCAACGTCAGTTTTGTTCTGGACAACTCAGGTTCAATGTCCGGTCAGCCGTTGGAAGACGCAAAAAAGGCGATGCTGACGATTCTCAATAACCTGTATCCCGGCGACGTCGTTTCGATAACCGTTTTCAGCGATCAGGCAAAAACCGTGTTGCCGTTCGCTCAAATCGGCGGCGCCAATTCTGGTCTGCTTCAAAAGGGAATCAACAGCATCGTTTCCGAGGGCGGAACCTGTTTATTCTCCGGCGTCAAAGCGGGGGGAACCGCCCTGATGGCAAACGCCGGAACGAACTACGAAAACTGTCTGATTATCATCAGCGACGGGGAATCGGAAGAAACGCCTGAATTCATGAACAACGTCGGGAAAAAGCTGCGCGAGGCGGACGTCCGGGTTATTTGCATTGGCTTGGACTACGACAACCCGCTGTTGGAATCGCTGGCGAAGGGCGCTCAAGGACAGTACCATCATATCGGACAGGCAAACGAACTGGCGATGATTCTCATGACGGCTCTGGAAAAGTCCAACGTCGCCGCTTCCGCCGCGTTCGACAACAAGTTCATCCTGACGCTCCCACCAAACGTAACGCTGGTTAAATCTACCGCCAGAATCCTCGGTTCCAAAACGCTCCGGGACAAATCAACCCTTTACTATTTTTATCGCTTCAGCTTGCCCGAAAAGAGCGTCTATTCAGAGCTGTTTGAACTGGAAGTGTCCCGTCAGCTCAAGCCCGGCGTCCCGATCGCTCAAATCCAGGTTTCGTACATCGACGCGGTTGAAGTCGACCTGAAAAAGAAAGAGGCTCGAGAAAAGCAGGAAAAGGAGCACGGCGCCGCAGTTCAACCCAATGAAGCGCCAAACAACGACGACGCTGACCCGGACGTCGGCGCGATGGCGGACGACATTCTTCAAAAGCTGGAGATCAAACGGCAGCCGGATAACAATGCTGCTGAATATAAAGACGATTCAGAGGAAGACGCTTTAGAAGAACAGGAGCCGAACGACAACGATTTCCTTCTGGATATGACCCGCATGACTCGCAGTACAGAAAGCGCCAGCCTTGTCATTCCGTTTTCGAAAGATAAAGAATCGATTATCAATCCAGATTTTTATAACGAATGTCGGCTTCGCTGCGAGGTAGCGGCATACGACTATCTATACGTCAACGCCTGCCAAGGTTTAGCGACTGTTATTAACGACAGGCTCAAACAGCATACTGTTACACTTAACCGCCAGCTTCTTCATCCCGTCGTGCCGGAATCGGAACCGCTTCTTCGACAATTCAAGCAGAATACCGAAGACCTCGTCCCGCTTGTCAAATCCATACCCGCCAAATCCGTTGGAAAAGGCGCCGGAAAGAAACCAGCACGCCGCCCGTCGGTAAAAAAACAGCAAGAAACCAGCTTGAAAGACACGCCGTTTATCGAAAAGCTCAACGTCTTCCGCGCCGATTTCCTGCAACAATGGCGCGAAATGCGGGAATCGCGAACCGCTATCAAGCCATCCGAGAAAAAAGAATAATTCTGCCAACGCGCTTTCACAAAAATATTCCCGAGCGGTAACATTCGCATAAACTATTCAAGTTTGTCAAGAGAATATTACTGAACGGGAATAACTTAAACCAAATAATAATTAGATTGCTTTTACATAGTAACAACTATAACAATCTTTCATCTGTTATAATTAAATAATGGATATTTTTTAAAAATAATAATAATTTTACTTGACATTCTTATAATCTGTGTTATACTTTATGTATTGGGAATATTAGTCCTTAATTCGCTTAACGGGATGAAAACTTCGACAAATCTACCGCGTTTTGCGAGTGATTTACACCAATTTCTTTTTGGAATTGATGTACGTGTTGGGGTACGCACGTAACCAGTTTCCCCTGTTTACTAAAATGAAGCGTGTAGTCTTCCATTATGGGAGGTTCTATGCGTATCCATTTTAGTAGGCAGTCGAAGGCCTTCATCCCGTGGTATGTGTAGTAATCTCCCTTCTTTCTTGAGTGAGATTCTTCAATACTCGGATTGGCTAATTCTTCCCAAACATTGCATTCATCTATTGCAATGAAAAATCCTAATAATCTTTAATAACTTTCGTAATTATATGGAAACAAACAAGCTATTACGTAATAAAATCGTGTGTCCTCACTGCTGGTATAAATTCAGTCCTGAAATGACGTTATCAGTTTCAGCATGTCGAGAATTAGTTGGCGATATACGACTTGGTTCAAATGCACTCAAACGATTTTTGCCAATTCGTTTCGATGTCAATGGGGTTCCAATTGATGAGCGAGGTTATAAATGCCAATTTCGAGCTTGTCCAAACTGTCATCTAATTATTCCAGAAAATGTTTTTTATGGGCCAAGTATTTTTATTTCTATAGCAGGCGCACAGGCGGCGGGGAAATCATATTTTCTTACAAGTATGACTTATAAATTACGAACTTTACTACCGCAAAAGTTCCAATTATCCTTTACGGATTCTGACAGTCAAATGAATGCGTCTATTATTTCTTATGAATCACGTCAGTTTGAAAACGATGCGATAAATGAACTAACATCTATTGAAAAAACTCAGCCAGACGGCGATAATTATGATATAGTGCAATTTGATCATCCAATTCGTTTTCTAAAACCATATTTATTTACGCTGCAAGCGCTGGAAGGGCACCATAAATATAATACGGAAGCTGCATGTAGTACAATCTGTCTGTATGATAACGCGGGTGAGAGTTACGACCCCGGTCAAGATTCAGAAGACACGCCCTTCACTCGCCATCTGAAATATTGTCATGCGATTTTTTTCTTGCTTGATCCACTTCAAGATTCAAACTTTCGTAAAGCATGTACAACCGTTTCAAACGATCCACAACTTGACTTACGCAATCAAAGACAAATCAACAATAGCAGTTTTTTAACCACGCAGCGTCAGGAAGGCATTTTTCAAGAAATGGTCAGACGGTTTCGTTTTTTAAGGCAATTACCGCCAAATCAAAAAACACGCATTCCTTTGGTTATCGTTGTTACGAAATTCGACATTTGGGCGCCGTTATTAGGAATAAACGATTTATCAACTTTCCCGACTTGTTGGAAAGATATACCAGGTTCAACTCGCGCTATTGTAAATCCTAATATGATTAGCGATATATCTGAAAAAACTCAAAAATTGGTTCAGAAATATATGCCTACGTTTTGTGCAACAATACAACAATTTTCAGATAATACTTGTTTTATCCCGGTTAGCGCTACAGGTTGCGCCCCAACCAAAAACGAACATGGTTTATTAGCTTTTAGACCATGCGATTTAAAACCTGTTTGGAATGAAGCTCCTATGCTTCACTGTTTGAAAGAATATAGTCTAATTCCAAACATTGGCAAAAGCCTCAAAAATAATCACAAAACTAATAATACAAACGTAAGATAACACAAACATATAAAGTCGTTATTATAAAGCGTCTTTACTAATATTTACAAATAGGAGATAAAAATGGCATACGAAATTGTTTCAACGTCAAGCCCGAATAATCTGGAAGGCAAAACAGGTTTCGGAACAGTCATTAAAACACAACGACTCCCCATAGCAATTGACATCGCCGTCAGCGGTTTAAATGGGTACACACACCTGTTTGGAGCAGGAGACCCAAAGAATCCAATTTGCTGGTCTTATCTCCAAATCCGTGCTGATAATAAAACGTATTATGTTTTGTCCCGTATTGCAGACTCTGGCGCTGATCATACACTCAGAAGTAATCGTTTGGCATCCCATCTCATTTTACAATCAAGAGAATTGACGTCTTGCAGCGCCGGTCCGGCGGCTATTATGCAAGGTGGAGAGATTATTAGTTCATACAATGGTTCAGCTCGCGAAGTTCCAGAACGGGTTCTGAAACCATACAGTGCACAGTCGCCTAAAGTGTGTCAGCGTTGGAAACAATTGACCGGCGATGCCGGTTGGGCGGGATTGCTGGCTGAATCTGTAATGTCCAATAAATCTGCATACGTTATTTATAATCCAGGAACGGATCTACTCCCACTATTTGCAGAAGCAATTAATCTTATTCCAGCATCGTTTCGTTGGAAAGCGACGTTTTCCACCTATTATAGCTCGCAAGTGGAACGATACAACTGTTTATGGCGTGGAATCGTTATAGGATCTCCAAGCGCTAACGCCATTCCACAAGGAGACTATGTTGTTATTGATTTGACAAAGCCTTTGCCGGCGTTAAACAAAACATCAAATATGATTACTCTCGCGAGAAAAGGATCTGCCGTAAATCCAATCTCTCAGCCTAGCCCCACTTCAATGGATAGCGTTGTAAACAAAGGCGCTTCTGGTACAATTTCAATGTCTCCGTTACCGTCAGTCGAATCAACTATCCCAGATCCAATGACCAACTCTCCCATGTCCAAACAACCAGTTCAACCCGTATATATTAAACAAAAAGCCTCTTTAAAAGGCGTATGGATTACCATGTTTTTACTCTTCCTGTTGATCGGTGCTACGGGAGGAGGACTGTATTACACAATTGATGCGATTAATAAAAGTTTGGCAGCCAACCATCAGAATCTTAGTGAGGAATTAAGTTCTGTTCAAGACGCTTTTAATTCATTTCAAAAAGACTACAGTACGTGGAAAATGCAAACAGATTCATGGAAAAATCAAATGGATTCAAAATCAAAGGAAACCAGCGGTAATCAAAAAGGCGCCTTGGATGAATTAAAAAAGAAAGTTGACAGGCTTTCTAGTGCCTTAACACAACAGAAAGAAGATATTAATAAGCGAATTGATGACAAATTCGATCCTTTGAAAAATTCAATTGATGAAATTAATAGCAAACAGGGTTCTCATAAAGAATCTACAAATAAAGAATCTACAAATAAAGAATCTACAAATAAAGAATCTACAAATAAAGAATCTACAAATAAAGAACCTACAAATAAAGAATCTACAAATGAAAAAAATTCCCCAAGTCATTATGGCAATAACGCTAATAATGATAATAGCTGTGAAGAGCGAGTAAAAAAATTAGAAGATCAAGTAAAAAAATTAGAAGAACAGATGGAAAAGAGTAAATTGACCGCGGTTTTACGTATTGAAAAAACATTTGATATTAAAAAAGTTGCCTGTGCATTTTACGATGGTTCTACTAAAAATATTGTACAAAAAATTACAGGCGAAAAGTGGATCGAAATAGAAATGGGTACATTTCAAACTTCTGTAACCATTGATGAAGCTAAAATAGAGTTAACTTATATTACAGCAGAGAAAAAATTCATTGCTAGAATATATAATGATCATGCTCGTAATTATCTTGAACAGCACCCATTTAGCGTTGCGTCAAGCGATCCTATATATTTTTATTGAAACATGACAGGTGTAAGACGAGTTGATAATTGAATTAAAGTATAACAATACATTGTAATTTTTATTTACGTATTTATTCATAAATCATGAACAGTTGCGCTAAATTAATCGAAGACATACAAGGGATGTTAGATACAACAGCTTCCCTTGAAGAAGAGGCGGTAGAAGCTCTTGCAACAGAGTATATCGAAGCGTGCAATACGATAAATGAAGAACTAAAGTTATGCGCAAAGGAACTTCATTCAGGCAACCCATCTGAAGCTATTCGACTTTGTGAAGATCTCCAAACGCTCGATAATTATCAGCTTCTAAATATGGAAAACCGCGATGAATGGGTTGCAAGCGTTGAAATGGTGTTAGATATCCCTGTTCCAGAATTGCTTTCAAGGTTAGCGGAAGAATTGTTTTTTTGTCGAGAAGAGGTGCAATCTCAAAATAGTTTACTGAAAAAACACCGTCTTATGGCATGGCGTAAAGATCCACTAAAAGACCGACTGCAGATTTTAAGAAATTTGTATGACTTAAATCCCAACATTGAAGGGTGGTTAGAAGATTTAAAACAGTGGGAAACGGTTCGATGTAAAGAAATTCTGGATAACGAAATCGATAATGTAGTATCTGAAGATCAATTTAATTCTATTATGGAAGAATTGTCTCCAGAGAGTATGCACATACAAATTCCGTCTACATTGGCAAATAAAATAAGTCATTTACAGAATATTATCACAGAACAAAAAGTAAATGCAGCAAAAGAACGCTTAGATTTTGATATAAGAGCGATTTTGGAACAAATTCGTAATAGCTTAGAAAATAACGACATAAAAAATGTTCCAGCATTGTTTCAACAATACAACCAACTTAAAGAGCAGATGATTGGAATAGCCGGCTTTATTGAAGATGATATAGTCGGATATGCCAATGACTTATATAACGCCTATAATCAAAAACGGGAGTATCTCAAACGGATGCAAGCATACAATGATTCGCTCAAGAAATTTAACGATTTATTGTCATCTGTAAATCCCAGTAAAGAACAACTCATAATGGCGCATTCTGAATTGAGGCGTATTGCACAATCGGTAAATCAAAATATTCCTACACCAATTATTGGAAAATATAACAACGTTATGGCAAAATTAAACGCTAATGAAAAGAGCTCAAAAATATTTGCGATTTTAATTTGCGTGATTATTGCTTTAGTTGTTATTGGAGTTATTATTGGTCTGCAATGTGTATTAAAGTAGGAAGAAGGAATACTAAATGGCATACTATATAAGGCTTTGCGATAAATCGTTTGGACCGTTTAATGAACAAAAAATCGCTCAGATGATGCTATCGGGTAAAATCACATTAGAAACCGATATATCAACCGATAAACGTTCGTGGTTGCCGTTGTCTCAGTTTCCTGAATTGATTGAAAATGTTCCGGCAGGGATTCAAAATCAGAGGACTAATAATGTATTGCCAGTACCTGCTACTGAGAATACCGTTCAGTCGCAAAATGTATTAGAAGCCGAGAATAATCAATATAATAAATCATATAATACTTTTCCTACAAAAAGTAAAATTGGAAAAGGCGTAATAATATCATTTTTTATTCTATTCATTTTTACGGGTGTACTACTGGGATTGATTATTTTTCAATCAATGGAGTTATCAAAAATTAAAAGGAACATTGCTAGCATAGAAAGTCAAAATATAGAATTTGATAATTCAATAAATGGCGTTAAAAAACAAATTGCGGAAATTGACGACAAGCAAAAACAAAATAATGAATCAATTACTTTGAGTATTGAAAACCAAAAAACAGCATTTAATGATTCAATAACGGATGTTCAAAAACAAATTGAGGTTATTAATGAAAATCAGAAAAAGAGTAGTGAATCAATTTTAAAAAAATTAGCAAAAGAAGCTCCGAAAAGCGTTGTTGTGATTGTAACAAGTGAAGGTCATGGTTCTGGCGTTGTAATTGCACACGATGAAAAATCGGCTCTCATTTTAACCAATCGTCATGTTATTTCAGAAGAAATTGAAGACCCTAAAGACAGCAAAAAAACAATCATAAGTCGATGCAAAAAAGTAGGCGTCGCCATTCTGAATGCAAAAGACGGTGATGTTAATAATGGTACAATCAAAGATGCTACTGTTGTTGCAACACCTTCTCTTAACAGTATTGATTTAGCATTAGTATTCGTTGGCGATCCAGACAATAAAATGTTGCCTCAATGGAAAATCGCCTCTATGGCTGATATTGAACAGGGAGACAATGTTTATGCAATTGGTCATCCAGTAGATTTTCCTTTTACTATTACCTCCGGAATTTGTTCTGCTAAAAGAAATAAAGGAACACATTGGGAAGTTCAACATACGGCCTCAATAAATCCAGGAAATAGCGGTGGACCTTTACTCAATAGCAATGGAGAGATTGTTGGAATTAATACGTCAGAAAGGGTGAGAGATCCTATTCCAGATGAAGTATTTGAAGCCATGTCAAAAGGCGATCCAAGAGGATTATTGGCATTCATGGTTGGATTATCAAACAAATATAATAGTTTATTTTTTGCCATGCCAGCAGATTTTATTTTTGACGATTCACAGTGGGAATTTCACGAAAAAGAGATGACAACTAAAATGTTACTTGAAAAAGTCCCAAGGGTTACTTCAAAAAAATAGACAATATATCACTTAATTGAAGTAAACAAATTACGTTAGTGTGTCAGCGGCTTCTAGAATCGCGTTAGCAATCCGATACTAGTGGTCGTGGAAATAAATGATGTTTCCTTTTATTAACATTATCCAAATAAAGCAAAATAATGTATTACGTAAAACTTTACAACAAACCTTTCGGTCCATTTAACGAACAGAAAATCTCTCAGATGTTGGCAACGGGGAGAGTTACTACCGGAACTGAAGTTTCGACGGATAAGCATTCTTGGAAGCCTCTGTATCAATTTCCCGAACTAACCGCAAATATTGCAGGACAGGGACAACAGATTCAACAATCTGTTAGTCAACAACAGCAAGCGTTTTCACAACCCCAATATGATAATGGTTCACAGACGCAAGAATCTTATGATTCACAACTGACTCAAGGCAATTCCTTTTGGAACGCTGTTATGGGACTATTCCGAAGAAAGCCAACGCAAAGCAATAACGTTTATCAAGACGTTCCACCTATTCCACAACAAAATTATTCGCAATCGGACCAAGATACTTCTAACCATAGCAGGAATATTGTATATATTCTTATTGCATTGTTGTTTGGCATAGTTTTTTTTCAGTCTATTCAATTATTTCGACTGAGTAGCGATCCTTACAGAAGAGCAACTTCCAGTGAATCGGTTATAAAAATGTTAGCAAAAGACGCGCCTAAAAGCGTTGTTGTGATTGAAACCCCTGGAGGTCATGGTTCAGGCGTTGTAATTTCTCGTGATGACAACTCTGTTTTAATACTAACGAATCGTCATGTAATTTCGGAAAATGTTAAAGATTCTAAAGGCGCAGACGTTCCAAGTATTTGTGATAAAGTTTCTGTTGGCATCATGGACGCAAAAGATGGACAAATTCGCGAAGGCGCCAGCAAAGAAGCAACTGTTGTTGCCACACCTAAAAATGAAAATGTAGATTTGGCGCTTGTTTATGTTGGCGACCCAGATAAGAAATTATCAACACAGTGGAAAATTGCTCCTTTGGCTAATGTAGAACAAGGAGACAGCGTCTACGCTATTGGACACCCTCTAGATTTTCCCTTTACAATTACAGCAGGCGTTTGTTCCGCAAAACGTAATAATGTTTCTCATTGGGTGGTTCAACATACAGCTCCAATTAATCCAGGCAATAGTGGAGGACCTTTGCTCAATAGTAATGGAGAAGTTGTTGGAATCAATACATCAGGAATTATGAGTGATGTTATTCCAGAAGAACTGCGTGAAGGTATAATAAAAGGCGATCCTAAGGCTTTGATTAATTTAATTTTGTTCTCGGCAACTAAGCGTAATTACAATAGTCTTTTTTTTGCCATGCCAGCAGACTTTATTTTTGACGAATCTCAATGGACTTTTCATGAAAAAGAAGAGCAAACAAAACTTTTGCTTAAAAAAGTTCCAAGAGCGTCAAAAATATCAAAATAGAGCAAACGCTACAAATGACGATTATCGTGGCTATTACTCAGCAGTTCAGCTTGATTGAAATATTATTCTCTTTCGAGGGACGATTCAATATCGTCCCTCGACACGGAGAATATCTATAATAGATTTTTAGAATAAGAAGAAAATCCCAAATCAACGACGCAACTTGTTCGTTCGTCGTCGGATGCCGTCCAGAATCGCCTGATAGATTGGCGACGGTTCCGTCTGATTGAGTTCCTCTGCCAACTGTTGAGCGCGCGATTCTACTGTATCAAGAGCCTCGTCCAGACAATTCAAAACAAGCGTCTGACGTCCTTTTCCCAGTCGTTCTCCAAACCGGGTAAACTTTCCGCAAGTAATTCTGGCAAAGGAATAATCCTCGCCAATTTTCATCGCCATTTTTTTAGACAGCGACGGATAAACGGCTGTTGAAATCAAATCGTACGCTGGAGCCAGCTGCGCGCCGTTGTCTCGATACAAAATCGAATAGTTTTTAGCGTGGGCGTCGCCGTTTCCAATTATAAAATTGAATACCGCCAAACGAATAAAGGCAATAAAATCCGACGAACGAAGACGCATTTCGAGAATCTTGTTGGCGCATTCAACCAGACCGGGTCCGCCCTCGTTTTCGTATTTCTTTTCCGGCGCTGTTCCTATCGCCTGACAAAAATCCTCTTGATGAATTCTCGTCCAAACCCCGTCGCGAATCTCTCGGTCATACCGGGTTGTTACATAATACGGAACGGAATCAAAGCGAAGAATTTCGCACTCTGCCGCCGGCAAACCGCATTTCTTTGCCAGTTTCATACAAAAAAATTCGTTGAAAACGCTGTAGGGATACGCTGGAATTCCAGGTTTAATAATATGCGTCGACGGCGTCCCATGCAGCGGGAGAGAAACGCGACCGTCAAAA
The DNA here is from genome assembly GCA_017447745.1 of Thermoguttaceae bacterium. Lineage (GTDB taxonomy): Bacteria > Planctomycetota > Planctomycetia > Pirellulales > Thermoguttaceae > RUG11551. The sequence continues at coordinate 23,940 of JAFSMW010000041.1, read as the reverse complement.
ACGCAAGCGATAAGTTTGTTTTGCGCCCCGGCGCCGGAAAGGCGAAAATCCGTATCCTCCTCGCTTACGTTGAGCGGCTGGACGTCCAAGCGCCGCAAAATTCGACTGGTCTGTTTTTCTGACAACGGCAGATACTCCGGCTTGGATCGGGTTTCAAAATCTCGACCGGGTCGATAAAGAGCAATCGCCCCGGCGCAGTCTTCGCCCAACTCGCGAAGCATTCCGAACGTATTTTCCGGAGAAAGTTTCAGAATCTGAGCCAACGTCTGACGAATGCGTTCGTCCGGCAGCAGATTTGAGAAAAACGCCTCGGTTTTTGAACCGGAATAAACGGCGTCTGACAACGGAAAGACGTTTGAAAGCGCCCTGGCATTCCGGGTTCGCAAGTATTCCGGCAAATAGGAAAAAGTCAGTCCCGAATCGGCTTGAGTGAGAACTCCTGCTGGAATTCCGTTCAAATAGACGTTCAACGTTTCCATCATTCACCTCGCTCCCATGGGCTGTAAATATGAACGTCCATGCCTAACGCCTGAACGACGGACAACAGTTTTCCGATCTGGCAGGTTGCCTTGCCGTTTTCCAGGTCGCTAATAAATCGCGTTCCGGTCTGCGACAGCATCGCCAATTCCCGCTGGGTTACACCCTGCTCTTTTCGAGTCTGGCAAACCAGCTGTCCGATTTCCTCTACTGTAAGTAACGCTTTTTTCGTCATGGCTGAATGAAAAACATCAGGGACTATTCTCATAAATAAAAATTCCCGAACGGTAATATTTTAACAAAAATCTTGAGTTTGTCAAGAGGATATTACCGAACGGGAATTTTGATTGAAACGGGTAATTTAAGAAAACGTCAACGGGTAAGAAAGAGAAATAACTTTATTCCCTTGGATAATTTGCGTCAATAATTGATAATTGTCAATTGCTAATTGTCTGTAAGCCCCGTTGACAAAACTGTCCAATGCGATATGATTAATGGCAGCGAAGGAAAAACAGAATAGTTCTGTTTACGTTTTTTCATCAAAGCTTTGTACAAGACATATAACATGGCGTCCATAAACTACGATCCGATTGCGTTAAAGCAGTTAATTAAAAACAATGCGTTACAGTTCGGCGATTTCATTCTCGCCAGCGGCAAGAAAGCCACGTACTATTGCGACAGCAAACAGGTAACTCTCGATTCCGAGGGGCTGCGACTGGTCGGAGAAGGCATGCTGGAAATTGTCAACTCTCTGCCGTTCCCGATTCAGGCGGTTGGCGGCATGTCAATCGGAGCCGATCCGATTACCGCGTCAGTGCTGTGCGCCGCTGCCAGAGAGAAAAAACCTCTTAAAGGGTTTATGGTTCGGAAAGAAGCCAAAGACCACGGCACACAAAAATTCCTCGAAGGCCCCGTCAAGCCCGGCGACGAAGTCGTCATTGTCGAAGACGTCGTTACGACTGGCGGTTCGTCCCTCAAGGCGATTGAACGTTGCAACGAGTTCGGACTCAAAGTCAAGGCGGTTATTGCCATTCTCGACCGTATGGAAGGCGGACGCGAAAACTTTGAAGCTGCCGGATACCCGCTCTACAGTCTGTTTACCATCCTCGATTTCGGTCTGACCCCCCCCAAAGAGTAATTCTCCGAATTGCTTGTTAGGAGGCGTCCTAACCACTTACCGCTCAAAATCATACAAGCCATCGACGTTTCTGCCGGATACGGTTCAAAAGATGTACTGCACAACATTTCTTTAACTGTTGAGCCGGGAGAATTCGTCGCCTTAATCGGGCCAAACGGGGGCGGGAAGTCAACCTTTTTAAAAGTCGTCAGCGGTCTGCTCCGTCTAACTTCAGGACAAATGTTGTTGGACGGTCGCCCGATCGACAAATACACTCTGTTACAACGCGCTCAAAAGATCGCGTATCTGCCCCAGGAAATTCGCGTTGAGTTCAACTTGACCGTTCGTCAGGCGGTTCTGATGGGGCGGTTTCCCCACTACGGTCTGTTCGGACGGGAAACCCTTGAAGACCACGCTGTTGTCGATTCCGTTTTACAAAGAACAGGACTGCTTGAATTGTCAAACCGGGAGCTTGACTCCCTGTCCGTCGGGCAGCGTCAGCGGGTTTGGCTGGCAAGCTGTCTGGCGCAGTCCGCCCCGATTCTGCTGCTCGACGAACCGACATCGTCTTTGGATTTAGGACAAACCTGGCGAATGTTACAGCTTATCTGTCAGGAGCAGGTGGAATGTCCAACGGAACCGAAAACGATCATTGGCGTTTTTCACGACCTCGAAGCCGTCAAAAAATTTTGTTCTCGCGCCGTTGCCATTAAAGACGGAATCATCGTTGCAGACGGCGCTCCCTCAAATCTGCTTACAGACGAGTTCGTTTCTCAACTGTACGATTTGAGCGAATCGGCGCAATTTGTGCCAGTTCGCAATTGACGCAAGGGGGCGCGCTGCCTACTGCCTACTGTCTATTGTCAAATCACAACTCAGCGCTTTTTCCGGGCAGTTGGCGGCGCATTTGCCGCAGCCGACACATACGTCCAAATTGACGGTTAAAATCGTCAGGTATTGTTCCTCTGACCACTGTTTTTCTATTGCTGAAACAGGACATTCATTTACGCAAATTGAACATTCTTTCTCGAAATTGAGCCGACATTCCGAATAGTTCAGCGTAACAGGACGCAGGACGACATTCTGTTTTTCTTCCAGTGTCAGCTTGGCAATTGCGCCTGTCGGGCAGACTTCCGAGCATTTGTTACACGTATATTCGCAAAAAGTCAACTGCCCGCTGCGAGTTTGAAATTCGACTTTGGGCGCTCCCCAGAGCGCCGGGGACTGTTCCAAAGAAATCGGCTGAATCAGGCTTGTCGGACATGCGTTTATACATCTTCCGCAGCGGACGCACTGTTCCGACATCTGTTCTTCCGTACCCGCGCCAGGCGGCAATAACAACGGTTCCAACTGGTTATTTGAATAGTTTCCCTCCTTCAAACGCAAAACGACCTTCTGCTTCTCTTCCAGCGTCAGCTTGGCAATCGCGCCAGTCGGGCAGACTTCCGAGCATTTGTTACACGTATACTCGCAGTACGCGGGATGGTCGGATTCCGTTTGGAAATCGACGTTGGGCGCGCCCCAGAGAATCGGGGACTGTTCAAAGGGGATCGGCTGAATTAGCTTGGTCGGACAGGACTTGAAACACGCTCCGCATCGGGCGCACTGCGACGCCATTTGCAGTTCCGTTCCCGCGCCGGGCGGAAGGATCAGGGGATTGCGCTGGGAACTCTTTTTCGACTCTTCCTGTTTGCTGTACGCGCCGTACGCGCCCGCCGCCGTCAAACCGAGAATCGTCGCCGCCCAGGCGTATCGACGCTGAGCGATGCCGCGCAAGTCCGGCTGCTCTTCTTTCTGTTCTTTTCCCAACAGCTTTTTAATCCATCGAAACGGAAAGAACGCGGCGTCCTGCAGCGCGCCGAGCGGACAGCCGCGAACGCACCAGAATTTCGGAATCATCAGCGTCAAAACCAGCAGTATCGGGACGAGAATCAAACCCCACGAATACGGCGAGAGCAAAACGAACCCCTTAACCAAAACCGTCGGGTCGAGAATGAGCGCGCCGGCGACGCCGAAAAACGCCGCTGCTATCGTCGCAATAAGAAAGACGAATCGCAGGTTGGGAACCCATCGGGCGGAAATCCGGGAAACGCCCAGCTTTTTTGCAAGCCAGCCGACGACGTCAAACGCCGCGCCCATCGGGCAGAGAAACCGGCAGAAAAATCGAGGAACGAAAGCGCTCGCCAAAAGTAGAACGAACGGGGTCAGACATAACGTCCCGGCGGCTATCCAGAGCGTAATTCCCGCCAGCGGACTGACGACAACCGTCGAGCCAGCCCAGCCCAGTATCGCAGCGCACGTCGCCGCAACGCCGACAACTCTCAAAACGAATTTCAATATTTGTTTTTTATTCATACTGACGATTATACTGTATCGGCTTTAGAATTGCAAGGGGCGGGCGGCGCTTTGGTTATGAGCAGGTCAGCTAGCACACGGATTTTACGGATTAGACGGATTTCCGCGGATTTTGTTTAAAAATGAAAGGCGGTAACGGAGAGAGCGAAGCGAACGTAGTTACGCTTTGTTTGAAGTGTGAAATATCCTATCGCGTAAGAAATTCTCAAGTCGTTTCAGTATAATTTTCATTTTGCGGACTTACGTCCGCGATCCAGAAACGTTTTCGGTTGCGTCTCAGTTCGTGTGCAGGGCATACAAGCGGCAGGGGACTGCCGCGAGCCGGATGTTCGGGCGGGTTTTCTGGGAAAAATCAACCTTTGAGCATCGCTTTGCGTAATTCCGAATTCCGCATTCTTTTCGCCTCTCCTTGTAATTCCCCGTAAATAATGTATGATATATATTAATATGGGGACGGCGCTTTGCCGTCTCGACCCCCGCCCCCTCCCCAATTAGGAAATACAATATTATGAAAAACTGGACTCCGGATTCGTGGAAAACAAAAAAGATTAAACAGGGATTCCCCTACGAGGATCAGGCTGAACTGGACGAAGTGTTGGTTAAGCTGAAAAGCTTGCCGCCGCTGGTAACGTCGTGGGAAGTCGAAACGCTTAAAAAAGAGCTTGCTATGGCGGCGGAAGGGAAAGCTTTTCTTCTGCAGGGCGGCGACTGCTCCGAGACGTTCGCCGGCTGTACGAGCGCGCAAATCGCCAGCAAGCTGAAGATTCTGCTCAAAATGAGTCTGATTCTCACCTACGGATGCCAGAAGAAGATTATCCGCGTCGGGCGTTTTTGCGGTCAGTACGCCAAACCACGTTCCAAGGAATGGGAAACGCGCGACGGCGTTACCCTGCCCGCCTATCGCGGAAACATGATTAACCACCCGGAATTTTCGCCGGAAGCCCGACGCTGCGATCCGAAACTGCTGCTGGACGGCTACTGGCATTCCGCCATGACGATGAACTTCATTCGCGGTCTGGTTGACGGCGGGTTTGCCGACATGTACCATCCGGAACTGTGGGATCTCGATTTCCTCGACCTGACCCAGCAAAACGAAGATTACAAGAAGTTCATCAATACCATTTCCGACGCGATTCGCTTTATGGAAATTACCGTCGGGCGCATCAGCGATTTGAAACGAACGATGTTTTACTGCTCGCACGAAGGGCTTCATCTGGACTACGAGCAGGCGCAGACGCGTCTGGTTCCGCGCCGTCCGCAGTTCTACGACCTGACAGCGCACATGCCCTGGATCGGAGACAGAACGCGCAACATCGACGGCGGACACGTTGAATTCTTCCGCGGCATCGCCAACCCGGTCGGCATGAAAGTCGGTCCGACGATGGAACCGAACGAGCTTGTCGATTTGATCAAGATTCTCAATCCGGAAAACGAGCCGGGTAAAGTCGTGCTGATTCATCGATTTGGCGCCAACAAGATTCAGGACAAGCTCCCGCAGTTAATCGAGGCGGTTAAGGCGGCGAACCTGTCGGTCGTCTGGACGTGCGACCCGATGCACGGCAACACGATTACGACTAACGCCGGCGTCAAAACGCGTTACTTTGAAGACATTCTGGGCGAACTCCGCCTGGCGTTTGTCATTCACCATTGCGAAGGCGCCCACCTGGGCGGCGTTCACTTTGAACTCACCGGCGAAAACGTTACAGAATGCATCGGCGGAAGCTGCGGTCCGACGGAAGATGAACTCGGAAACGATTACCAGTCCGACGTCGACCCGCGCCTGAACTACGAACAATCCATCGAAATGTGCCTCCAGATTGCTCAGTACATGAATCAGGCGAGATCGCATGCGAAGGAGTAGAGAGGCAAGAGGCAGTAGGCAGTAGATGCGCGCTTGCGCTAATTACCAATTATGAAAATACTATTAACCAACGACGACGGCATTCTCGCGCCCGGTCTGGCGGCGATGGCAAAAGAACTCGCTGCGCTGGGAGACCTTGCAATCGTCGCGCCTTTAATGGAACAAAGCGGAGTCGGACATGCAATCACCTTTCTGGCTCCGATAAAATATCGTGAAGTCTCCGTCAACGGTCAGTTTTGGGGCTGGGGAATAGAAGGCTCTCCCGCCGACTGCGTCCGAATGGGGTTTGAAGCCCTGCTCGACGAGCGCCCCGACGTCGTTGTCAGCGGAATCAACAGCGGATTCAACGCCGGCGTCAACGTCCATTACAGCGGGACGTGTTCCGCCGCTATCGAAGGGCGCTTTTTCGGCGCGACCTCGTTTGCCGTCTCGATTCAAAAAGACGCTCCAGACTTGTACGCTGCCGCCGCTCGAATCGCCGCTCAGATTATACGTCAGACACTGGAACGTCAAACCGGCTCTCCGCGGCTGTACAACCTCAACATGCCCAACCGAACGATTCAGGCGTACCTGGACGGCGTTGAGCCGGAAATCGCCTTTGCGCCGATGGACAATCGTCTGTATGGAGAAAAGCTCATTCGCGGCGAGAGTCCCTTTGGGCTGCCGTACTACTGGTGCGCCGCCAACGGGCTGCACGATCCGCCGGAATTCCGGTCTGATATAACAGAACTCAAAGAGGGAAAGATCGTTCTCACCCCGCTGGACTACAATATGACCGATCGCGGGTATATGGATTCCATGGCGCAATGGGGGCTGAAAGTTTCAACCGACGTTCCGCCCGCTGAACCAGATCCGGATAAAGCGTATCCGGACGTGTATTTGAAAAGAATGTAATTTGAGGCAGTAGGCAATAGGCAGTAGGCAGTAGTAAGTTTACTCCTCTCGCAACTCGCAACTCGCAACTCGCAACTCAACAATGGCAAACAAATTATACGACAAAAACGGTTTCAAATTTGAATATCCAGACGACTGGACAATCGAATCGTACGACGACGGCGTCAGCGTTACGTCTCCGACGGAAATAACGTGGACGATTCGCCGGTTCCCCGCCCATACCGACGGACAGGAGTTCCTTGAGGAAGTTGCCGAGGCGCTTAAAGAGGAGTACAAGTCCATCGACATCGAAAAGACGCTGGAGGAAATCAACCCGGGCGTTATTCTCGAGACATGGGAAATTGACTTCTACTGCCTCGATTTTCCGTGCGTTGCTCAGGCACAGACGCTCAAAACGCCGTTTGCCATTTACGTTCTATATTACCAGACATATTCCGACGATCTGGACGACGTCGCCCCGATTATCGACGATATGCTCAATTCATGGCTGGAACCCTTCCGCCAGCTCGATGCCAACGCCGGACTGACCGACTCCGAAGAATAAAAACGACCATTGGCAACGAGCGTTTGACGTCTTTTTAACGTCTGCGCTCGCTGGAAATGATAGATGCTGGATTTTCTCTATGTCAGTTATTTTAAGATTTTTTATTTTATAAGCCTATATAAATAAACGTCTTGTAAGTTGTCAATGATAGATATTGTTTTTCGAAATGATAGATATTGTACTTGACAACGTTATTTTTTATATATAATATAGCTATAGTTGTTTCTATAGAAATTTTTCTCTGAAAAGAATTTTAGCTATGATTGCCAATTCCATGGAGAATGTGCCATCTCGAACGCCGATTAAACTTGTTTTGCCTAATTACGATTCCGAATTGACGGAATTGATTATTAGTTTGAATTCGCTGCAAACTCAAGACCGTTGGGAAGGAACGACGCCGGAACCGCTTTTTAAGCAGTTTCAAACGGTTCTGTTTATGGTCGAAAGCGTTGCAACCGCCAGAATTGAAGGCAACCATACAACCATTCTGGAATACATCAATTCCAAAATTGACAACAAACGTTCAAACAATTATGGCATCCGAGAAATCAATAATTTGTTAAGCGCTCTTCAATTTATCGAAGAGAACGGAAAAACCTATCCCCTGAATCGTCTGTTTGTCAGCCAACTTCATAAAATAGTGATGGATGGCGTACCGCTGGACGAAGAGGGTGATTTTACCCCGGGCGAATACCGAAAAGAAAATGTTGCAATTATAAATTCAGAACATCGTCCGCCAGACGCGATTACTGTCAACGATTACATGACTGATCTGTTTGATTTCGTTGCCAAGCCTGTTCCGATTCGTTATGAACTGCTTAAAACGGCGATTGCACATCATCGTTTTGTTTGGATTCATCCGTTTACCAACGGCAACGGACGAACGGCGCGGCTGTTTACGTATGCAATGCTGGTTCGGTCTGGCTTTGCCGTGGAATCTGGACGAATTGTCAATCCTGCTGCTGTGTTTTGTTCGACTCGTGAAGAATATTATAAATATCTTGAAGAGGCGGACGAATCCGTTAATACAGGCAACGATGAAGGAATGCTGCATTGGTGCGAATACATGCTATCTGGTTTGAAAAAAGAAATGGACAATCTCAGTCGTCTGACAAATTATAATTTTGTCAAAACGAATTTGCTCCATCCCATGTTAAAACAAGCCAAGGTGAACAAAACGATTTCGGCAAATGAATATCGGCTTTTAGAGAATACGCTTGACAAACAGCCGTTTCAAGCGGCGGACGTTAAAGACATCTTTGCTGATCAAGGAATTACAAACACTTCGCAATTAACGACCAGAATCATTAGATCGTTACGAGAAAAAAATATGCTCGTTCCAACCACTCCTAACGGACGGTCGTATTATATACAGATGGATAATAACCCACTCTTGCGTGAACTCCTGTTTGCAATGGATGTTGCAGGTCTGATTCCGATTGATCCCAGATCGTAACTCCGATTGCAGTGTTACAAAAACAGGGAGCGGCTTTTTATTCCCGTTGAGATGAAAAGCCGTTCCCTTATTGTTTGTCAATACGATTGCCGCTTAGTTGTTCTTAATAAACACTTCCTGACCGGCGTCGTTAAAGTAACGGATGTCGGCGTATTCCGGCGAGACGCCGAATCGGGATCGAATCTGAACCTGAATGTCGCCGGTCTTTTCCAGCTCGATAATCTTGTCGCGCATCTTGTTGTTGAGACAGTCTGCGACGGCGGTTTCCACTTCAACTTCGACGCTGCGAATGGCGTCCGCTTCGCTTGCCAGGATGAGCGTGCGGAGAACGTCCAGAGCCATGTTGTCTACCGACTTGACAGACCCGGTGCCGTGACAGTACGGACATTCCTGGAACGTGGATCGACCGACGCTGGGGCGAATGCGTTGGCGCGTCATTTCAATCAGGCCGAAGGGGCTGGTGCGAAGAATCTTCGTTTTTGCTCTGTCGCGTTTGACGGCGTCGCGCAAAGCGCGTTCAACGTCCCGGCGGTGTTTGTCTTTTCGCATGTCGATAAAGTCGTTGACAATAACGCCGCCCAGGTCGCGCAGACGCAGCTGTCGGGCGATTTCCTTCGCAGCCTGCAGGTTCATGCGGTACGCAGTTTCCTCAGCGTTGTCGTCCGCCCGGAAGTTGCCGCTGTTGACGTCGATGGCAACCAACGCTTCCGCCTGATCGATTACAATCGACCCGCCTTGCGGCAGAGGAACGATGCGCTTTTGAATCTTCTCGATTTCTTTATCGAGATTGAACTTGTGGAAAATCGGCTCTTTGCCTTCGTAAAGCTGAATTCGGTCGGCGCATTTCGGCATGACCTGCTGAACGAAATCGCGCGCGCGTTCGAACGCGGCGGGGTCGTCAATAAGAACCGTGTCGAATTCCGTTGAGAAGATGTCGCGAATGGTGCGGATAATCATGTCCGACTCTTCGTAGATGGCAACAGGACCGGGAATGCGTTTGACGCGTTTGGCGATGTTCTTCCACAGACGCATTAAATACGTCATGTCGCGCGCCAGCTCTTTTTTCATGCGGTCTGCGCCAGCGGTGCGGACGATAAATCCAAGACCCTTGGGTGGGTTGAGTTCCAGCATGACGTCGCGCAGTTTGCGGCGGACTTCTTCGTCTTCGATTTTTCGGGAAACGCCGACTCGTTCCATGGCGGGCATGAGAACCAGATATCGACCCGGGATGCTGATGTACGTTGACAGCGTCGGACCCTTGGAACCGAGTCCTTCTTTGATAACCTGAACCAGAATCTCGTCGCCGCGATGTAACACGTCCTGAATCGGCGGTTTAACGCGCGGTCTGGCGCCGGGTCTCTGATGGCGTCCGGGGCGTTCTTCTTCGTACGGGGTTGACCCCTGTTTGAAATACGACGGCTCCAGATCGCTGATGTGCAAAAAGCCGTTGCGTCCGACGCCGAAGTCGATAAACGCCGCCTGAATACTCGGTTCGAGATTGACGACGACGCCTTTGTAGATGTTTCCGACGTAGTTGTCTGCGCCGGTGTGTTCGATGTAAAGCTCTTCCAGAGTCCCGTCTTCGACAATCGCGATACGGCTTTCTTCCGGCTGAGAAACGTTGATAAGCATTTCCTGCTTCATGATAATAACCCCTTTCATTGGGAATAGTCGGCGAAAAGATCGACCCGAAAGAAACGAAGCTTCAAAAGACCTGACGCCTTACCGTCAGTGAGCCGGGGAGTGCGGCGGCTTGACGCCGCCTTAACCAACGATGCAAAGTCTATTGAGTTAGGAGTTAGGAGTGAGGAGTGAGGAGTTACGCAAGCGTTCATCTTAGTTGCGAGTTGCGAGAAAAAATCTCCTACTGCCTCTTGCCTATTGCCTCAACAATCTTACTCTTCGCCACTGATTTCTATTTTCTCCCTTGTTCCGCGAAGCAGAGGAGTCAGACCGGCGGCGGGACCGCTCGTTTCCGGGACTGGCGTCAAACCGGTTAAATTCAGGATGTCTTTGTACGTAACCGCGCCCTGAGTTTCGTCCGCCTTGAGTGTAAAGCGAAGGAAATCCTCTTTGAGCAGCGGGGCGTCTTCGGAATCGTCGTTTTGCTCCGATTCTGAAGGGCTGAACTGCGTTACAACGCTCATGTCCAAAACGGCGGACTGTACGTTTTTATTTTCGCAGCTTAACTGACCACTCTGAATTTGCGCGATCTTTCCCTGAACGTCCGACCGCATGCCAGCCGGGATAGGGAATCGCCATGTATAGGAAACGGGACGGGCTTTTTTCCGTCCTGTTTCGGGAATCGTCTGAGCGGAGTGGAACCGCAACCCACTTGCGGAACAGGCATTTAAGGACTCCTGCAATTCGACCGGATTGTATTCAATCGCGGTTTCCAATTCCATGATTTCGTTCAGACCGTCCACGCCCAGCGGCAGCGCGCTGGGAAAACTGACTTTCGGCTTCGGATGAAATCCCTGACTCATGGCGACTTGAACTTTGGCGACTTTTAGCAGACGCAGCATATAGTTCATCAAATCGCGATGACCCAGAAATCGCAAATCTCCGTCTTTTTGAAATCTCAATCGAATTCGATGACGAGTCTCGGGCGCTGAGGAATCGTTGTTCTGCCAGCTTTTCTTCTTTTTGTTTCCCATAGACCTCGTCCTGACGCCTGCGCCGTGCAGACGTCAGCTTGAAAAATGTGATTTATGTTAAGTTCAAGACGATAAAAGACAAACGGCGTCTTTCCCCGTCCTGAACGGATACGTCTTTTTATTACAGTATATTATATATAAATTTACAAATTTGTAAATAGGGATTATCATAATTCGGAATTATTAATTCGGAATTCGGAATTACGCTTAGAGCGACCAAGCCATCCGCCCGACCAAGAAATCCTTTATATATTCTTTGCTATTTACAAATATCAAGAAAACGCTATAATATAGGAAAAATGAACCGAAACGGAAAATAAACGTAGTATTCTATAATCTCGTTTTGCTATTTTTTCAACTTTAACCTTAACTTTCAGTCCGCCCCGCCAATGAAATCAAAAAACGATGCTGAATCATCAATAAACGAAAAAAAATCTGAAACTGAACCCAAAAGTACGTTTACAGTCGTTCGAGAAACAGTCGAGTCAATCGTAATTGCGTTCGTATTGGCTCTGACGTTCAGAACGTATATCGCAGAAGCGTTTATGATTCCCACCGGGAGCATGGCGAACGAGCTGATGGGGCGTCATAAAGACATTTACTGCTCTGGTTGCGGATTCCGATTCAAAGTCGGAGCGACGGAAGAAGTTGACCGCAACACAGGACGTCAGATCAATGGCGCGTATATTAACGGCGTTGTCTGTCCGAACTGTCGAGTAGGAATAGATTTATCGCGAGAAGCGATTGCAGGTCGAAACTGGCCCTCTCACAGCGGAGACCGAATCATCGTTGGGAAGTATCCCTATCGAATGCACAAGCCGGATCGTTGGGACGTATTTGTCTTTATGTTTCCCGGCAACACGCAAACCAATTATATCAAACGTCTGGTTGGCATGCCCAACGAAACGCTGCGAATTCAAAACGGCGACGTCTTTACCAGACCGCTTGACAGCGCAGAAGAATCGGACTTCCAAATCGTGCGAAAGCCGGCGGATAAAATTCTGGCAGTCATGCAAAACGTCTACGACGACGATAAGCGCAATCTCGATTTTGAACTTAAAACAAACTGGCCGCGACGCTGGATTGCCGACAAAAACAGCGTTTGGGAAAGCGAACAAGATCGTTCTGAATACCGTTGTTCGGCATCGTCAAACATAAACTGGCTGGTATATCAGCACGTCGTTCCACCGTTCAGAGTTTTGCTAAATTATTATCAAGACGTCAAGTCTGCCGACACTCCCGACACTCGTCCTTCGTTGATTACCGATATGAATGCATATAATTTCACAAGGATGAAAAGCGAGAGCTTCGATCCCAGACAGGTTTCTCCTAACGCTAACCAACTGGGACTCCACTGGACGGGAGATCTGATCGTCGAATGCGACCTGACGCCATCGACAGCGTCCGGGAATGCGTATTTGCAACTGGTCAAAGGCGGCAGCGTTTTTACTGCGACGATTAACCTGGCTAACCAGACGGCTTACCTGTCAATTAACGGACAAAAAGACTGGAAACCGAAAGCGTCCATTCGCATTAAAGCCGGAGAAAAAACGTCTCTGCGATTTGCCAACGTCGACCAAGCGTTATATTTGTGGATCAACGATCAACTTGTTACATTTGATTCCTCAACGCAATACGACGCTCTGGACAACTCTTTGCCCACCAACGCCGATCTCAACCCCGCCCGCATTGGCGTAGAAAACGCTGCGGTAAAAGTCGAACATGTCAAACTGTTTCGAGACCTGTACTACATTGCCGCCAAGCGTCCGATTTATCGGCATATTACCGACTTTAAAGACGGAATCCTGCCGTTTAACGAAGATTCGACAGAAGACATGGAAAACTTTTTCCGTAAACCGGAACGCTGGGGAAGCGTTGAACGCCAATATGTTCAATTTGATCTTCATGACGGACAGTATTTTGCTCTGGGAGACAACAGCTCGCACAGCGAAGACAGCCGCTTGTGGGGACGTCCGGACGATGGCATAGACTTTTTTGTTTCGGAAGAACTTTTAATCGGCAAGGCTCAGTTCGTCTTTTGGCCTCGTCCCTATAATAGTTTCATTCCTAATGTGTTTGATATGAGAAAAGTTAAATAAAGGCAGGTTAGTTCAATATGGGTATTCTGTTGGAAGCGAAATCGCTTCAAAAGAGACTGTATCGGTTTAAAAACTTCAAGCGAGAAAGTAATTTATCTGTCAAGAACGTTTCTCTGTGCGTTCACGAGGGAGAAATTGTCGGCTTGCTTGGACCAAACGGCGCAGGGAAATCAACCAGCTTGAAAATGATTACCGGGGATCTCACTCCGGACGAAGGGCGAGTGATTTTTAACGGTCAGGACATCACCGAATGGCCGATGTACAAACGCTGCAGCGCCGGTCTGGGCTACATGCCTCAGGAGAACACGCTTTTCAAGCAGTTGACGGTCGAAAACAACCTCATCGGCATTATGCAGATGCAGGGGTTCACTCAGAAGGAATGTCAAACTCGCTGCGGAGAGCTGATGGAGCTGTTCAATCTCTATGATATTCGCAACAATCTGGCGGGAAACATTTCCGGTGGTGAAAAGCGACGTCTGGAAGTGGCGCGCGCTTTAACCAGCCGCCCTAAAATGCTCATTCTCGACGAGCCTTTTGCCGGCGTTGACCCGAAAGTTACACAGTCCGTTATTGATCTGGTCTTTGACTTGTGGAAAAACTGGGGAATTGCAATTCTTATTACAGACCACGACTATTTGCACATTATTCAGATGGTTCAGCGCTGTTACGTTATTTCCAGCGGAGAAGTTGTTTTCGAAGGAGAAGTCGACGACCTGATTAACGACCCGATCGTTCAGCGAGACTATCTTGGAAATGTCGAACAACAGATCATTACCGTTGACGAAAACGGTCGAAAACGAGTCAAAAACCGTCACAATTTCGATCAAGCGGAAGGCGTTTCAAATTTGCAAACGTCAATTTCTCAAAATGACGGTCAAAATGAATCTGCAGCGATAACGACTTCTCAAAACGCCCTTCCCTCAGAGGATTCTGTTATTGAACAGCTCGTTTCCGAAAACGGCGCGGAATCAACGCAACAGGAAACTGAAACGGCATCGGATTCTGATTTATCGGAACTGTTACAACCGGTTCAGACAAGCGAATTCCAGACAAGCGAACAGGACAATGCGCCTTCTCCAACGCTGTCTGATTTTATCAATCAAAACGATTCGCAGTCTGGAGCGCCATCGTCTTATCCGTCGCTGGAACAAGAGGACGAATCGGATGCGGAAGAACCGACAAATCCGACAAACAATCAGCAGCAACGTAAAGCTCCGCCTTCCGGACCGGTAATTAAACCGTTCAGACGGAAAAAGTAGGCTTGAAACGTCTGGCTAATCCAGATCAAAATTTTCTGTCTGGTTTCCTTTAATCTCAACCGTCAGGGTTGACTGGGAGCCGTATTTTTCCGGTACGAAGTCCGTCCAGAACGGACTTCCGTCCAGCATCTTTTGGTTTGGATCCGGTTTAGAACCGGTTATTCGGACTGTCATAGTTCCTTTTCGAACCTGGGCGGAATACTTTCCGTCTTGAATATCCGTTCCCTGAGAAGACAATTTGGGATCCCCAGGTACAAAAGAAATCGAACCGTTTGGAACCAGTTCGCCTTTATAGGTAACGGTTCCGCTGACAGTATACGTTTTTTCTTTCTGGCTGCAACCGACAAACACAACAGCGGCGGTCAAACAGACGAAACAAAAAAATAACGAAGCGTGTTTCATGATTGATTAATTTCTTGCGGAATTGTTGAATGTCAATAATTCAGACTTGCGCAGCCTTGTTTATAAAACTAGAATTCATCAGTAACGGTCTCTACTCCATCGCGGCTTCCCAAAGCGTGATATACTTCCATGTTAACGGTTGAGCGAATAAACGTTATAGAACCGTCGCACATAGAAGCGACAACGCCGTCGCCGCCATGATAGGATCGGGCGGAAACGAGGTTCTTCTGGTTGGTATTGGTACACGGAGCGTATTCGGTGGAAATACAGTAATGGTGTCTATCCGGCTCCATCGTGTTTGGAGCGTATAAGGTGGAAAACAGCGCGCCGGTGTGTCGAGCGTTGATAAGTCGACCGCGAATGTCTTCTTTTCCAGTTCCTTGAGCTCCGTCTGGAACAAGACGAATTTCGCTAAACATAAGCGTCTTCGACGTTCCATCTACTACCTGCGTTGGTTTAATAGCCCTCAGCGGCGGGAAAATGCCGTTGAGTTCCGTGCACGATTCCTGCTTCCACGTTCCGGACGCATCAACGTTGAAATACGTGTTGCCGCCGTTGCCAACGTAGTTTCCATGAAATCCCTGCTGGTTTTGGAGAGAAGAACCGTTATGCACCTTCGGATTGTTTTGATCGTCCGGACACATCAGAGTTGGAACGATCGTGGTTTTAGCCGGCAGGTTGGTGTAATCAAAACTACCTCGTCCGCCGGAAGACGCCTCTGGATGTTGATAATGTTCGTTGTAGACGTCGTATAACGGCTCCTGTTCTATATACGGCAAAATATGATAGTACCAGCTGCGCCGCATCCACGCTTCCGGTTTGCTCTCGTTATCGATATATCCATACGAACCGCAGCAGTAAACCTTATGTTTGGATTCATAATTGATCACGGCAAGAGTAATCTGCTTGACATTGTTAGAGCATTGCATTCGCCGTCCAGCCTCTCGCGCCGCCTGAACTGCCGGCAAAAGCAAACCAACCAAGACGGCAATAATCGCTATTACGACAAGCAGTTCTACTAACGTAAAACCGGTTTTATTAATACAGCGTTTCATTTCGTAACCAATATAGATATGTTAGTTTTCAAATTGCGCGATTCGGAAAAGGGAATCAGGATAGATAAAAGGAATAGAAAAACTACTGTCTACTGTCTCTTGCCTATTGCATTCTCACTCCCCCGCTCGAATCTTTTTCCATTCTGCAACCGCGAGCTGGTCGCATTTTTCGTTTTCCGGATGTCCTTTATGTCCGGGAACGTACGTGTATTTAATCTTGTGAATTTGGTTTAGTTCGTCGAGAATTTGCCACAAATCAACGTTTTTGACCGGCTTTCCGTCAGCGAGTTTCCAGCCTTTCTTTTTCCAGGAGGAAATCCATCTTGTCAACCCGTTGCCGACGTAGGAGCTGTCAGAAACCAGCTCTACTGAAACCGGACGCGTCAGCGCCTGCAATCCTTCGATAACCGCCATGAGTTCCATGCGGTTGTTGGTGGTATTTGCTTCTCCGCCAGAACGGACTTTTTCGCGCCCAGTCGCTTTATGTCGAAGAATATACGCCCAGCCGCCCGGTCCGGGATTTCCGCTGCAAGCTCCGTCAGTATATAATATTACTTCACACATAACATATATTATATTGATTTTTAAGAAAAAAACAACCCCAGGACGAAAAAACATTAGTCGAAGGGTGCGTGCAAATTTTTCTTACAAAGATAGAGAAATATGAGAGCCGGGACTAAAGCGAACCACGTTCGCTATCGCGACATATTATCCCAGACGTTTTTGCAAAAACAAAACTCTATTGAGAGCCGGTAAAATTTGCGTACACCCCTAATCTAACCTACAATTAAAGATTATCGTCAGGACGTGTTCTTATGTTTTGGTGAGACTTACGCCGCAAAGCGACCAACGGGAGCGGATATAAGTCATTTCGCGTGGCAGCGAGGATTGGGAGCGGAGCCTCGCCGCCCGCCCCCCTTGCTATAATCGGCGATTATAGTATTATATATATCTAAAGTGAGAAGCGGCGTCTTCTATGCCGGCTTCTGGTTATGAATTACAGGATTATAAAGCTATTATGTACAGAACACACACGTGCGGCGCCCTGAGGGCGGAACATATTGGACAGGAAGTAACGATTTGCGGTTGGGTCGACCGAATTCGCAATCAGGGCGGATTGGTTTTCGTCAACCTCCGAGACAGATACGGGATTACTCAAACGGCATTTGCCCCGGAAGCGGGCGAAGACCTGCTCGAACTGGCGCGAGGGCTGAAAATGGAGTACGTCGTTCAGGTAACGGGCAAGGTTTGCGCTCGACCCGTTGGTCAGGCGAACCCTGACATGGCGACCGGAGAAATCGAAGTCCGTCCGACTCAAATGACGCTTCTCAACAAATGCAATCAGCCGCCGGTTTATCCGAGCATTCCGGAACTGCCCAGCGAAGACGTTCGATTGCAGTATCGATATTTGGACTTGCGCCGCACCGCTATGCAGGACGCGTTGATGCTGCGCCATCGCATGATTAAGACGCTGCGCGACTATACAGACGCTCACGGGTTTATCGAAGTCGAAACCCCGATGCTGGGACGATCCACTCCCGAAGGCGCTCGAGATTATCTGGTTCCAAGCCGCGTTCATCCGGGCAAATACTACGCCCTGCCCCAGTCCCCGCAGCTGTACAAACAGTTGCTCATGATTGCCGGATACGACCGTTACGTTCAGCTGGCGCGCTGTTTCCGTGACGAAGACCTCCGCGCCGACCGTCAACCGGAATTCACTCAACTGGATATTGAGATGTCGTTTGTCGAGATGGAAGACATTCTCACGTTCATGGACGGCATGATCGCCGACCTGGCGAAGAAGATTCTCGGGCTTGACCTCCAGCTGCCGCTGTCGCGCATGGACTATGACGAAGCCATGGAACGCTATGGTTCTGACAAGCCGGATCTCCGTTTCGGTATGGAAATTATCGACCTGACCGAGTTTGCCAAAACCGTCGATTTCCAGGTCTTTCGCGGTCCGGCGGAAGCGGGAAATCGGGTTCGAGCGATTGTCGTTCCGCAGTGCGCCGACAAGTATTCCCGCAAGGCGATTGACGAGCTGACGACTTACGTCAAGGAAGATTTCAAGGCGAAAGGGCTTGTCTGGTTCAAGGTGGAAAACGGCGACATTGCCTCTCCGACAGCGAAAAAATTCACGGACGAGGAACACAAAAAGATTCTGGAAATCACCGGCGCGAAAGACGGCGACATGATTCTGGTTGTTGCGGACACGTTCGACATCACCTGCGCCGCTCTGGACGGTTTGCGCCGACGCCTGGCGAAGGAACTCAAGCTGTACGACCCGAAGTCGATGAGCTTCTCCTGGATCGTCTCTTTCCCGATGTTCGAATGGAACGAAGAGGACAACAAATGGGACGCCAAACATCACCCGTTCACCATGCCTCAGCCGGCGGAACTGGATTTGCTGGACACCGCTCCGGAAAAGGTTCACGCAGTTGCGTACGACCTGGTAATCAACGGCTTTGAAGCGGGCGGCGGCACGGTTCGTATTCACGACACCAACCTTCAGGCGAAGATTTTCAAGCTGCTCAACATCGACGACCAGACCGCTCACGAACGTTTCGGGTTCCTTCTCGACGCGTTGAAGTTCGGCGCTCCGCCGCACGCTGGCATTGCTTTGGGCGTTGACCGTCTTGTCATGCTCTTTGGCGGATACGACAACATTCGCGACGTCATTGCGTTCCCGAAGACCGCCCGCGCTACGGACTTGATGACCGGCGCCCCCGGCGTTGTCGACGACAAACAGCTTGACGAGCTGTCCATTCAGAATACGAGAAAAGAGGAGAATTAGGCAGTAGGGAGTAGGCAAGAGGCAGTAGTAAAATTTTCCTACTGCCTACTGCCTACTGCCTATTGCCTCTACGTCCTATTCCCTACTCCCTATTTCCTCACTCAATATGGCACAAACACTTTCCCAACTGGCAAAACTGGTTAACGCGACCGTTGTCGGAGACGGTTCAACGATAATTGAGAACGCCGTTATTCTTTCTGAAGCTGGTCCGGGCGACATTACGCTCATCGACAACGTCAGCAGACTCGACACGCTGTTTAACACACAGGCGTCGGCGGTTGTCATGCCGAAATCGGACTTGTCGGTTGGAATTCCAGCGTTGATGGTTGATGACGTTCACGACGCTTTTACGAAAATCGTGAAGCTGTTTCGCCCTCAGCGCATTGCGCCTCAACCGTTTGTCAGCCTGCAGGCAAGCATAGACCCAACAGCCAAGATCGGCGTGAATGTAACAATCTATCCGTTTGCTTACGTTGGAGCGGAAGCGGAAATCGGCGACAACGTCGTTCTTCATCCGCACTCCTGCGTCATGGCTGGAGCTAAAATCGGCGAGAACTCCGTTCTCTATCCCGGCGTCGTGGTTCATGAAGACTGCATTGTCGGAAAACGCTGCATTCTCAGCGCAGGGGCGTCAATTGGAGCAAACGGCTTTGGATACAAACCGGTTGACGGCAAGCACACGTTAGCGGCTCAGCTGGGCAACGTCATTCTGGGAGACGACGTCGACGTCGGAGCTAACAGTTGCATTGACCGCGGAGCGTACGGACCGACGCGAATCGGCGACGGGACAAAAATCGACGATCAGGTTATGATCGGACATAACTGTCAGATTGGAAAACACAATCTCCTTTGCGCTCAGGTTGGAATCGCCGGCAGCGTTACCACCGGGGACTACGTTGTCATGGCGGGGCAAGTTGGAGTTCGGGATCACGTTACGATTGGCGATTTGGCGATTTTAGGCGCCAAGTGCGGCGTTATGAACAACATTGATCCGGGAGCGAAAATGCTCGGCGCGCCCGCCTGTCCGGAACGGGAACAGCTGCTCAAGTTCGCTCTGATTTCCAAATTGCCAGAGTTCAAAAAACAAATTCGCGATATCGAAAACCGACTCAAAAAGCTGGAAAAAGAAAATGCGGATAAAAAGGATGACAACAATTGAAATCCGCTTTGCGAACAATAAAACGCATCGGATTGTAAAGCTGTTACAACGTTGTTTATGTCATGAACCTGTCTGACGCTCAGGAATTCTGCCGACAATACACTCGTCAGCATTACGAGAATTTTACTGTCGCCAGCTTTCTGCTCCCGCGACAGGTCAGACAGGCGTTCTATCCGGTTTATTCTTTCTGTCGCTGGGCGGACGATTTAGGAGACGAATCGCCGGATAACGAAACGGCTTTTTCATTGCTAAACAACTGGAATTCTCAGTTGGATGACTGCTATCAAGGCAAAACGGAACACCCGATTTTTATAGCTCTAAAACCGATTGTAGACAAGTTCTCCATTCCAAAACATCTCTTTGCAGACTTGATTGCCGCCTTTCGTCTTGATCAAACTAAAAAAGAGTACGAATCCAGAGAAGAGTTGCTGGATTACTGCAAGCTATCAGCCAATCCGGTGGGAAGAATCGTTCTCCATTTAGCTCAAACGACAGACGAAGAAAGCCTGATTCTGTCTGATAAAATCTGTACCGGATTGCAGCTGGCAAACCATTGGCAGGACGTCGCCAGAGATAAACGCCGTACAACGTCAAGCGGCGCTGCCGATTCCAGACGGTACGTTCCTCTCAACGACATGCTCTCTTGCGGGTACTCTTTGGAAGAGTTTCAAAACGAGGTTTACAATCCGTCTTTTGTTGAAACGATGTCTCAGCTTTGCAGCTGGGCGGATTCGTTCTTTATAGAAGGAAGCCCTCTTGTTGACCGGGTTCCCCGCAGTTTCCAAACGGATATAAAACTCTTTATAATGGGCGGACAAAAAATCGTCGAGGCGATTCGACGCGTTGACTACAACATCTGGTCGAACCGTCCGACGATTTCTCGTTGGAGCAAGTTCAGATTGATATTAAAAGCTCTGACGGGCTTTTAATTCAGTGGAAACTGAAGCTGTCTGATTTTAAAAAAAGGGGCGTCAGATCAGTAACTGCCAGTCTACGCATTGCATTCAATCTGACAGCAGTCTGAGAACTGACGCCGTTAACATCTACCCTGATGTTAAATGTTGGATATTCCCGTTACGTTAGTTGCCGTAGGACGTTGGCGCGGGGGACGGGGTTGTAAGAATGGGGCTGGCAGCCGGCGGAAGCGACGGCGCGGAGCAGGTACTGCAGCCGGTGTCCGGAACAACGGGATCGCCAACAACAACTCCAGACGAATATGACGGGCATGTCGGGCATGTCGGGCAGGTTGAGCACGCATCAGGCGTATAGCAAGACATCGCCGGTTCCTGATAGCATTCTTTGCCGCAGAACCATTTTCTCAGCAGGCAATTGCGCGGCAGACCGTTAGTGCAGCCAACCGTTAAGGCAACTGTCAAAACGACGAACAAAAGTAAAAAGGCTTTTTTCATGGGGGTACACTCCTTATTCACGTACAGCGTCAGACGATAAACGAACTGCGCCAGAACCAAAAGTATTTTTATTCAGGCGGGATATTTTACCCCGCTCATGCGTTACATTTAATCTATAGCTTACAATTCTGAAAAAGTGGAAAAAAACGTCCGATTTTTTGAAAAAAAACGATATTTTTCCGAATTGCCATAATCGCGTTTGAAATATAACAAACGTCTTTGATAAAAAGCGCCGGAATAATCATTAAATTCGTTAAAATCATTATGAATCGACGTTGCTTTGATTGTCGAAATGAGTATAATACTCTGTAGTTTGATAATTCAGTACAACAAGTTTAAACCTACTGAAAGGAATAATCATGCGAAATTATATTGCCATAGCCAAGCGTCTGGTTTACTCCATCGCGTTTTTGACGCTTATTTTTGCGTCGTTTTCGACGTTTGCGGAAGAGTTTTACGTTGTTGATTCCTGTGGACACAACGGCTGTCTTGATCCAGAACAGATGGACGCGGGCTTTAAAGCTGCAGCTCAAACGACAACCGGCTGGACGTCTGCTGATAAAGACGCGATCTGGAAGGGTTCCGAAGACTGCAAGACGTTTATTTACGTTCATGGAAATCTGGCGGACAGGAATTCTGCAATCAACGACGGCTTCCTTATTCGCCAGTATCTCAATAGAATCGTTCCCGATAAAAACTACAAGCTGGTAGTTTGGTTCTGGAATTCCGCCCGAATGGGAGGGACAATGCGCCAGGACGCGACAAACGCCGAACATCGAAGTCAGTGGGAGAGCTTTTATCTGACTCGATTCCTGCAGTCCGCGCCTGAAAATGCTGAGATTCGCCTGATCGGCTACAGCTTCGGAGCGAATACCGTTTTAGGCGCCTGTCAGCTTCTTTCCGGCGGACAAGTTTACGGCAGAACTCAGCCGGGAACGTCGGGAAAGATTCAGTCGTTGCTTATCGCGCCGGCGGTTCCGACTTACGCGTTTGTTTACGGTCGAGAGAAGGCTCTTGAATGTCAGACTCGATGCGTTTTAACGATAAACGACGTGGACACCGGTTTGAAATGGTACAGATTCGTTACGCCTGACAGACAGACGGAAGCCATGGGTCGAGACGGCGTCGCCGGCGTTCCCGCTTCGCAAAAAGAAAAAGTGGTTATTTACAACGTAACCAACCAGGTTGGCGCAACGCACGCTTTGGCGGACTATCTTGGATCTACAGGCGTCTTTACCGCTTTTGCCGGTAAATAGTCCACAGAACAGGTTTTAGCGGAATATAAACAAAAAAATTGGGAGCAGGAATATCATTTTCCTGCTCCCTTTTATTATCTACTGTCTCCTAATATTGAACCGCTATGCGGTTCTTAAAGAAGCGCTTCGCGCTACAATTTTTATCTATTGCCTACTGTCTACTGCCTACTGCCTTATAATTCGACTTTTTTCCGATTCACAATGGCGTCGATTTCGGCGTAGCAGAGTTTAACGGCGTCTGACGCCAACGAGCCGTCGAGCAGGTCGGATTTGCGACCTTCCATAACGGCCCTAGTGGCTTCGGTCAGTTCGGCAATGAACGGACCGACGTCGCCGCGGTCTTCCAGTTCCGGCTTTTCTGTCGAGCCGTCTTCGTGAAGAACGGTCAGCGGCAATGCTGCGTAGGAATCGAACAGAACCGTCGCCTTTTCGAAATGGGCTTCAAAAGCGCACATGAACGGACGTCCCTGCTGTTTGATGATGCCGCTGGTGGCGGTAACGCACAGATCCGGGTCGTCGTAAATGAACTGGCTCTGGAAGTACTCGGGAATGTCGCCGCGGCAGCGTCCGGTTCCCTGAACGGCTTGCGGCTGTCCAAACAGAGCGCGAATGAAATGAGCGTCGTGAACGTGCAAGTCCAACAGCGGCCCGCCGACGATGCCCATGTCCCAGTAATTCTTCAGCCAGGTCGGGTCTGAAATAACGCGTTCAAAGTTCCCGCCCAGCAGCTTGCCCCAGCGACCGTCCAGCTTGGCGTTGTAGATGTATCCGTAAGCCGGGAAGAAGGGGAGAACGTGCCCGATGTTGAGCTGTTTTCCGGCAGCCGCGGCGGCGTCGACCATGGCTTTTCCGTCTTCGGGGGTCAGAGCGATGGGCTTTTCGCAAAAGACGTTTTTCCCGCCCTGAAGGCATTTGATTGTCGCCTGAGCGTGCTGATTGGGCGGCAGGCAGATGTCGACCATGTCAACGTTCGAGTCGGCGATCATGTCGTCCAGTTCCGTATAGGTCGCGTACGGAGACATGTCAATCATTTCGCCCTGCGGGCCGAAGTTGCCTTTGATTTTAGTCCAGTCGCCAGCCAGACGATCCTGACAGTACTTTTCGCAAAACGCCACAATCTGAACGTTTGGGATCTGCTGATAAGCC
>JAFSMW010000040.1 GCA_017447745.1 Thermoguttaceae bacterium | reverse complement strand
CAATATCATGTCAGAAGAAAATTCAACGCGAAAGAAATCGTGGAAAGACAACTACCTGGTTCAGGCGTGGCTGATCCTGTTGATGGCGGCGCTCTACAGCGCGGTTTTGATTCTCGTTCAGCTCAACTGGGGGCCGATTATTGAAAAGAACCGCCGGGAAGCGACGTACAGCCAAATTCCCAACCTGGTTCCCAATACGGACGTTGCCAACGTTGTCGAAAAGGCGCTGGAAAAAGACGGCAAAAAGGTTGTCGCGTACCAGTGCTTTGACGCTCAAAAGAACCCGACCGGCTGGGTTCTGCCCGCCAGCGGACAAGGCTTTGCAGACGCCGTCGACCTGCTGGTTGGTCTGGATACGTCTGCCTCCAAACTGACGGGGCTGGTCGTTCTCAACCAGAAGGAAACGCCCGGTCTGGGAAACTTTATTAAAGAAGAAAGTTTCCGCAAACAGTTTATTGGAACCGCCGCTAATCAGAACATAACCGTTGTCAAGGGACGAGACGGCTCGCCGGAAAAGAACGAAATTCGCGCTCTGACCGGGGCGACGATTTCCTCGCAGTCCGTTTGCGACATCGTCAATAACACGCTCAAAACGTGGCGGGAAGAACTCAAATAAACAGTAACCTTAAAATACATTCACAGATATATTATGAACGATCAACCTACAGCGCTGGAACGATTCTGGCGCGGAATCATTCCGGAAAACCCCACGTATCGGCAGGTATTGGGCATGTGCCCGACGCTGGCTGTTACAACCAACGTACAGGGAGCTATTACGATGGCGGCGGCAACGACGTTTGTTCTCGTCTGCGCCAACATTATGGTTTCTCTGCTGAGAAATCTCATCAAACCGCACTTGAGAATTCTTGTTTTCACGTTGACAATCGCCACGTTCGTTACGATTGCAGACTATTTTCTCCAGGCGTTTATGCCGGAAATGAGCGCTCAGCTGGGTCCGTACATTCCGTTGATTATCGTCAACTGCATTATCATTTCCCGGTGCGAAGTATGCGCGTCGAAACAGTCTTTGGTTCCCGCTATTGCAGACGGTTTCGGGCAAGGACTCGGGTTCCTGCTGGGTCTGTGCTCTATCGCGGTCGTTCGCGAACTTCTCGGTTCCGGCACGTTGATGGGATTCACCGTTCTGTCAGAGAATTTCTGGGTCAACTGCGGAATCATGATTCTGCCGCCGGGCGCGTTTTTAACTCTCGGCTGCCTGATGGCGTTTTTCAACTGGATTGGATCCAAAAGACAGGAAAAGAAACAGGAAAACTGAAATAACCCGTCCCGTTTGGCGACTGGCAAACTTATAACATACATTTAAAATATTATGGAAACGTTCCTTTCATTGCTTTTGCTGTTCATTACCGCCGCGGTAATCAACAACTTTGTATTAATCAATTTCGTTGGGATATGTCCGTTTTTGGGCGTGTCGAAAAAGCTGTCGTCCGCGTTCGGCATGGGCTTGGCGGTTACGTTCGTTATGACGATTGCCGGGCTTCTGTCCTGGACGTTCACGTACTTCATTCTTCGTCCTGAAGCGCCGGGAACGGTCTGGCTGTTTAACGTCTTTGGCGTAGAAGGCGTTGCGCCGAACCTGTCGATTTTGAGCTATCTGGTTTACATTTTCGTCATTGCTGCGTCGGTTCAGTTTGTCGAAATGTACGTCAAAAAGTTCTTCCCGCCGCTGTACAAAGCGTTCGGCGTCTTCCTGCCTTTGATTACAACCAACTGCGCTATTCTCTTTGCCTGCCTGGAAATCATGAAGCGTTTGCAGGATCCCGCCAATCTTTGGGGCTTGACAGAAGCGATGGTTTACTCCGTCGGCGGCGGTTTGGGATTCACGCTTGCTATTACGATCATGGCGGGGATTCGAGAGGAACTGGAACTCAACGACATTCCCAAACCGTTCCGCGGAGTTGGAATCGCTCTGCTGACAGCGTGCATTTTGGCGATGGCGTTTATGGGATTCTCCGGCGTCAACTCAGGGCTTTCCAAATGGCTGAAAAAGGAAACGACTGAACAGCAGACGGCGGCAGATGAGAATGGCGCCGCTCAACCCGTTGACGTCGAAAAAGCAACCAATTGATTTTTTAATATAAGAGCTTTACAATGACAACTGTATACGTAATTATCATTTCCGTTATCGTCCTGCTGACGCTGGCAATCGTATTGAGCTGGATTTTAGGCTGGGCAAACGTCGCCTTTGCGGTTGAAGTTGACCCGAAAGAGGAAAAGATTCTTTCGATTCTTCCCGGCGCCAATTGCGGCGCGTGCGGATACGCCGGCTGTGCCGACCTGGCAAAAAACTTGGCGCAAGGCAACGGTTCCGCCAATCAATGCACGCAATGCGGAACCGCTCAAGTGACGCAAATCGCTCAAATTATGGGCGTTGAAGCGGGAGACGTCGTTCCTCAGCGCGCCGTCGTCCACTGCTCTGGAGACTGCGACACAAAGCTTCAGATGCAAAACTACGTTGGAGAAAAGACGTGTGCCGCCGCTAACCTCGTTTCCGGCGTTCAGGGCTGCGCTTACGGCTGTCTGGGATTTGGCGACTGCATGCGCGCCTGCAAGTACGGGGCGATTCAGATTGTCAACGGGATGTCTCATATCGATTACGACAAATGCCGCGGCTGCCGCGCCTGCGAAGCCGCCTGTCCGCGACACATTATCAGCATGGTTCCGTTCAAAAACGGGAAGATGCTGGTTATCGCGTGTTCCAACCACGACATCGGTCCGGAAGTCAAAGCGGTTTGCAAAACCGGGTGTATCGGCTGTTCAGGCTGCGTCCGCCGCGACGCGGAAGATTTCCAGTTCGACAACGGCTTGCCGGTTATCAACTACAATTCTTACCATTTAGACGCCATGCAGGAAGCGGCTGAGAAATGCCCGTCCAAGATCATGAAATTCGTCGGGCAGGAAAGCGCCAACACGCATGTGGAAGTCGTTACCGACGCGTTCAAGTCCGACGTTGACGAAACAGAATGGCGTGGTTAAAAAACCTTTATGGTTAAAACATCTTTAGAAACAAAAACAGCGGGATAAACGTCCCGCTGTTTTTTATGGTTTGATCAAGCGCAGAGTCTGCGTTCTGCGTTGAGTTTTTTCAAAAAACGAATCCGTTGAATCAGCTCTCAATCGCGGAGCCGTTTCCGGGTCGCGAAACGAAGATAAACGGTTTGATTCCGGTCTTGGCTTCGTATTCTTTGGCGAAGTACGCCATCTGTTCTTCGACAGCGTCGGTTTTAACCAGCGCGACAGCGCAACCGCCGAATCCGCCGCCGGTCATTCTCGCGCCGTAAACGCCGCCGTCGACGCCTTTTGCCGCGGCAAGGTCAACCAGTGTGTCGAGTTCGGAACACGTAATCTGGAAATCGTCGCGCATGGACGCGTGGGACTGGTACATCAGCTCGCCCATCTTGACCCAGTCGTTGGCTTTGCAGGCGGCAGCCGCCTCGACGGTACGGTCGTCTTCGGTAATAACGTGTCTGGCGCGAATGTACTGCGTCTCCGTCAACTTGTCTTTGGCGGCGTTGAGCATGTCCATGGTTGCGTCGCGAAGGGCTTTGACGCCCAGTATCTGCGCCGCCTGTTCGCAAGCCGCGCGGCGTTCCGGGTATTCAGACCCCGTCAGGGCGTGCTTGACGTTGGAGTTGATAATCAGAATCGAAACCGCCGGGTCGGTCAGCGGAACCATTTCCGGGACGCAGGAACGGCAGTCGAGCAGCATCGCGTGATCCGGCTGACCGAGGTTGGAAATGAACTGATCCATAATCCCGCAGGGCATGTGAGCGAATTCGTGTTCCGCCTTTTGGCACAGCAGGCATTTCTTAACCGGATCCATCGTCTTGCCGGAAATCGCTTCGCAAAGCGTGGCGACGGAAACTTCCAGAGCCGCAGAGGACGACAACCCGCCGCCGAGCGGGACGTCGGAAATCATCACTGCGACAAACGGCTGGGCAGGGAACCCGGCTTCAGCGCAGAGGGTGAGCGTTCCCTGAATGTACGCCGTCCACGGGACGTCAGCCATCGGCGCAACGCCGGGCGCGACGGAAACGACGCCGGTCTGCTCGCCGGCGCTGGTCCAGATTTTCGCCTCGTTTTCGCCCAAACCGTCAGACGGTTCAGCTGGCGCGGCGACAATCACCGTTCGGCGTTCAATCGCCATCGGGAAAACAAAGCCGTCGTTGTAGTCGGTATGCTCTCCAATAATATTCACGCGGCCAGGCGCGGAAACAATCCATTTCGGTTCTCGACCGTAGAGTTTGACAAACTGGCTAATAGCTTGGGATTTCAGGTCTGACATGATGGGAAATAGTGGTTAGGAGTTGGCGGTTAGTGGAATAGTGGTAAGTGGTTAGTGAGAGTGCCGCTTTGCGTAATTACTCATTACTAATTACTCATTACTAATTGCATTGAACTTGCACGTCTGATTGCACAGCGAGCAGCCGGAGCAGAGGTTCGGGTTGACGGACGGGACGGTTCCCTTGCCGGTAGACTCGATTGCCGGGCAGCCGAGTTTGAGGCACGAGCCGCATCTTTTGCACTTGTCCGGGTCGATAACGCGGACGGTTCCCTGCGGTTTGCGCGTCTTGAGCAGGCAGGGGCTTCGGGAAATAATCAGCCACGGTTCCGGAGACTGCGTCGCCATCTTGAGCGTTTCGACAACCGTCTTTTGATCAAACGGATCTAACGTTACAACGTTTTTCATTCCCAGCGCGCGGCCGATGGATTCGATGTCGGCGGCAACGGTCTGTTCGCCCATGAGCGTGACGCCGGTGCCGGGGTTGTCCTGATGTCCCGTCATGGCGGTGATGCGGTTGTCGAGAACGATAATCGTAACGTTGGAATTGTTGTAGATGATGTTGCTCAGGCTTGTCATGCCGGAATGGAAGAAAGTCGAGTCTCCAACGATGCCGACGACGGGCTTTTTCTCTCCCGCTTTTGCGATTCCGTGAGCGACTGAAATGCCGCCGCCCATGCACAAAACCGTATCCATCGCGTTGAGCGGAGGCAGCATTCCGAGCGTGTAACAGCCGATGTCGCCGGTAATGACGACGTCCATTTTCGACAGCGGGAAGAAGATCCCCCGGTGCGGGCATCCGGCACAAAGAACCGGCGGACGCGCGGGCAGCGACTTGACGTCAACGTCGCGAGACGGAAGTTCCTGAACCGTACCGTCCAGCTTCTGGCGGACTTTCCAAAGGTTCTCGGTGAACAGTTCGCCGCAAACCGGGACGATGTCTTTTCCGTAAATCTTTTTGCAGGTCAAGCCGTCCAGAGAACGCAAATGTTCTTCGACGAAGCTGTCCAGTTCCTCGACAACGAGAACTTCTTCAACGCCGTTGGCGAATTCCCTCAGCAGGTCGTCCGGGAATGGGAACGAGAATCCCAGCTTCAAAACGGACGTTTCCGGCCAGACTTCTTTAACGTACTCGTACGCGATGCCGCAGGCGATAATGCCGAGCTTGCGGTCGCCGTTTTCCGCCCATTCGATTCTGTTAAACGGAGAGGCGGACGCCTCTTTCATCAAGTCGACAAGACGCTTTTCGACGTCGATGTGCAGCTGACGCGCTCGAACCGGCAGGAGGCTGTACTTCATCGGGATTTTATCGAAATGCGGAGCGCCCGTCTCAATACGTTCGCCTTCTTCAACCAGGCCGCGAGAGTGCGCGACGCGGGTTGTCGTGCGGAGCATAACCGGCGTTCGGTACTTTTCCGACAGTTCCATGCCGTAAAGAACGCAGTCTTTACATTCCTGAGAGTTCGTCGGCTCCAAAACCGGAATCTTG
>JAFSMW010000039.1 GCA_017447745.1 Thermoguttaceae bacterium | reverse complement strand
TTTAAGCGTTACGGTTGTTTCGCCTAAAACGAATCCGTCAACGTAAATGGTTTTAATAGTTCCGTCTAATGTTAAAAAACCATTGGGCAAGTCCGTATTTGGAGCAATATAATATGGGGAAATGTCAATTTCTGTACCGTAAACCGCTTGTGGAAGCGCCGCGGTATTATAAAGAAGTATCTTGGAGTTGTCGTATTCCAATTGATACACGATATTATCAGTAGCCAAATTGGTTTGGTTTGTATGAACAGACAAATTAATTGGCTTACATTGTCCGTAACCAACAGCCAGAATTTTTCCGCCGTTTGGCGCCATTTCGACAGGGTCGTCAAAAGCGTTTATTACCCCATCATTATTAGAATCAACGTCTATATCTACATACAGGTATTCTTGATTCATGGATATATTATCCAACAACGGACCGTAACATGGAATAACGTCAGACGAAGCGTCGCTGAAGGAAACGGTTCCGTAATCATTTGCTGCTATAAACGTTATAGACGAAACATGAAATGGGCTGGCGCCAAGTGTGTATACAGTTCCGCCGTTTCCATCGTCTGTCTCATAATAGCTTCCGCCTGCGGAAAATGTTAAGCTGTTATAAGAAATCGATGTGTAGGAATAAGCGCCTAAATCATCATTGGCAATCGAATCTAACAGCGCTGCAACTGACGTATTTCCATTAACGCTAATAATTTCTCCCGGAACGGTTACATTGAGAATGTTGTCTTGAGCATAATCGCTTCTATTCCATGCGTCAAAGGAAAGCGTATAAGTCAAGCCGGGGGTAAAAGACAATGGACTTGAACTAATTGATGTATGATGGGGCTGATGGTCGCTCACAGACGGGTCAAGATCAGAATAACGGCTGTCCGTATCCAATTCCGCGACTTTACTTCCGTTGTTAATTTGGATTTCTACGGGTCCCGTCCAGCCTGAAATGGCATCGTAAACCGCCCAATATGTGCCGCCAGGAATCGCAACGTCTTCAAAATTGCCGTTGATAATCATTTCGTCTACATAACTAATTTGAAGTTCAATAGACGAACCTTCAACGTCAATCGTCTGTCCGTTTCGCTTTGCTGTTACGCTAACGCCTGACGTTCCATAATGGGTATATACATGACTGACAGAAGAAACGTTATAGTATTCTTCCGTTGTTCCGTCGCCCCAGTTGACAGTCCATAATACGTCGGGATGGGACGCTTCCAATTGCAAAACATACGACTGATCTTTAATTGCATAGGAATTTCCTCCAACGCGAGCCGTGGTTTGACTGTCGGTCATCAAAGCGGCAACCGATTGAGCGTCTAAAGCGTGATCGTAAATCCCGCCGTTGCCAATCTTGCCGTTAAAAAATCGAGTAGAACCGCTGCCGTTAGATCCAATTGACCAGTCCGCGCTGACGGGTACTGCGCCAACGGTTGAAGACAGAGATGCCGCCAGTACGCCGTTTTTGTACAAACGCCACGCTGTACCGTCATAAACGCCTGTGAGCTGAATCCATTGACCGATATCGTCGGTATCAGCAATAGCGCTGGCGTAATAATTGGTTCCGTTCCAAGAACCGACCTGATATTCCCCGTTGGCAATTCGCAAAAAGATTTCCCCATTCGGATTTGAAGAATGTCCTTTAGCAATAATGTTTTGTATTCCTGTAAAGGAATTAGGGCAAATCCACGCTGAAAGCGTAATTTCTCCATGAATCTGTAAATCGTCCGGATTGCCTAACGAAACGTATCCGTTGTTTCCAGAAAGATTCAATACTTGACCGTAAGCAGAATCATATTGTACAACGGCGCCGTTAGAAAGCACCCCCAAGCTGTCGCCCTGTTCGCTGTACAGTTCGTCGCTTTGAACGTCAGACCAATTCCATGTTACGGAGTTGTCCTCTTGCGCGTTGGTTGGAATAGAAGCTAACGCGGCGATTTCCTGCGCTGTAAAAGCGGTGGAACTAATAACGACTTCGTCAATAACGCCATTAAAGAATCGTTCTGTGCCCGTTCCCCTTGCGCCTACTGCCCAAGCGCCGTCGACTTCAACTGCGCCGATATTGTCAACTGTAGAAGCGATTTCAACTCCGTTGCGATACAGCCGCCACGTTGTACCGTCATACGTTCCGGCAAGATGAACGCGCTCTCCAATGTCAGATGAAGGAATAGCAAATTCCGCCATGTGGTTTGAACCCGTCCACGATCCAACCTGATATTTGCCGTTGGCAATTCTCAAAAAGATTTCCCCGTTTGGATGGGTAGAATAACCCTTGGCAATGATATTTTGAGCGCCGCTTGTAGATTCGGGAATAATCCAGGCGGAAAGGGTAATTTCATTGAGAATTTGCAGTTCTTCCGGGTCGCCGATAGAAAAATAATCGTCAACGCCGTCCAAAGACAAACCGCCGCCTGCGATTCCGTTTGTCGTTAAACTCGCCCCGTTGTTAAGCGTACCGATAAACGCGCCGTTTGTATCTTCGGTATTGACGTCAAAAGTCCAATGCGCGGTTACGTCTTCGGAATTGAAAGGAGAAACCGAAAGCATTGTTCTGTCCTCGCACGGCTCAAACCGCAAAGTACGAGAACGCGAAACTGTTTTTTGCCGCTTGCGTTTTGGAGAATCATTTTTTCCAGAAAAGTTGTTCGTCAGCGAATTCAACAGAACGGATAAATAGTTTCGCAGCATGGGGATTGCTCCTTATTTAATTAAATAACAAAATTCTTGAATTGTGTAAAATTGGTCTGTAATAGATATAGCATCTATTACAATTGTAACGATTATTATAAACAACGAGATAAGTTTGTCAATAGTGAACAAATTATTTTTCTCAAAAAGATATGCAATGTGAGAAATACAGAGAACGCCCCTCGCCTTGACGCCGCGATACAACGGCGCCTCGCCGCTCAGCTAGCAAATTTGAAGTTGAACAGTCCGAATATTTCCTTCTTGCTCATCTCGTTCTTGCGGGTTGAGTCCGCGCCGGACAAGACGGTTTCAAACAGCTCGCGTTTCTCTTCCAGAACGCGCTGGATTCGTTCTTCGATGGTTCCCATTAAGAGGAATCGGGAGACGGTTACAGAGCCTTTAACGCCGATTCGATGAGCGCGGTTAATCGCCTGATCTTCAATTGCCGGGTTCCACCAGCGGTCAAATAGAAAGACGTAGTTGCAGAACTGCAGGTTCAGCCCAACGCTGCCGGCCCCGTAGGTCATGAGAATCATTTTGTGCTTGGGGTCTTCCCGGAACCGTTTGATAACCTCGTCACGCTTGGAATGCGGGATTCGACCAGAGTATTCCAGCGGATGGAATTGCTCCAGCTGAGCGCGCATTTTGTCAATCGTTTCCGTCCAGAGGGAAAAGACGATGGCCTTCTGACCCGAGGCGGCGATTTCCTCCATGTCCGCCGCCAGACGCGCCATTTTCGGGCTGTCGC
This sequence comes from Thermoguttaceae bacterium, assembly GCA_017447745.1. GTDB lineage: Bacteria > Planctomycetota > Planctomycetia > Pirellulales > Thermoguttaceae > RUG11551. Next base: position 8,016 of record JAFSMW010000039.1, on the reverse strand, counting down.
CGGTAACGGGATCGAAGTTGCATATCTGCTTGAGCTTTGTAATAAGCTGCAAGACGTGCTGAATGGTCGCCGTCTCGCCCATCTCGTTAATCTGCTCAACGCCGTTCTCTTCCGCGTTCATGTACGATTCTCTTTGCGAGGGCGACATTTCCAGTTCCAAATCGCGAACCAGCCGCGGCGGCATGTCGGTCAGGACCTTGTCTTTCGTTCGGCGGAGAATGTGATCCCCGATAGCGCGTCCCATCTGTGACGGCTTCATTTCCGGAGACAGATAGCCGGGGGAAAGCCACTCGAAAATGCTCACCAGGTCGTTGGCGCTGTTTTCAATCGGCGTGCCGGTTAACGCCCAAGAGCGTTTGCGATGTATCGCCTTAACCGCTTTATGCGTTGACCCCGTCTGATTTTTGATTCGCTGCGCTTCGTCCAGAACGCACAGATCAAACCGAATACCCGGCGGCGTGAACTTCTGAACTCTTCCGTTCTCGTCGATATACTCTTTTTCTCGTGGAGAGTACAGTTCCCTGTCACGGTGCAACAGCTCGTAGTTGGCGATTTTCACCGGCGTGTTGTCCAGTTCCCAAATCCATTTTCGGCGCGCTTGATCGCCCTCGATAATTTCCACCGGGATTTCCGGCGCCCATAAATCGAACTCGCGTTTCCAGTTCGTTACAAGCGGTTTGGGACAGACAAGCAAAACCGACTTCACCGCGCCGGAACGAATCATCAGACGAATGGTCGTAATGGACTGCATCGTCTTGCCTAACCCCATTTCGTCCGCCAGAATTGCGGAACTGCGCGGATACAGAAATCCGATTCCCTGCCACTGATACGGGAACGGCTCGAACGGGAACACCAGCTCTTTGCTGGAAAATAGCTGTTCCAGCGGCGGCTGAAGCAAATGCTTTAACCGGTCTTCCAGCTTGACCAGCTCGACCGGAACCTGCAGATGAGTAAAATGCGTTGGGCGCGACGCTGTCCCGTTAAACGGCGAGGCGTTGTTGAGTCTGTCGCCCTCTTCTCCCTTGATTTTCGCCTCGCTGCACAGCGTTTTCGACTCGCCAAAGATAAAGCTCTTTACCAGAATTTTCGGACGCCCGATTTTAATCGACGCCGTCATCGGCTCTGGAATCGTCAAAGAGAACGGCGTGAGTGCTTTAACGTGCATACCTCGCCTGACAATGCGGTTCATTTTCTCCCCGATCTGAGAGAACCGCACCGGACGCAGCGTCGGCAGAGGAAGCTGTGAGACGGCGTGGCGATATTCGCTCCCGTTGGTCGCTTGATTATTCTCGCAACTCGCAACTCGCAACTCGCAACTCCCTAATAACTCCTCACTCCTCACTCCTAACTCCTAACTATTTTCACGCCGCGCTCTTTTGCGCTTCGTAAATCGCTTCGCGAATTCGATCAAACGGTTCCGCCAAATCGTAGTCGATCTCTTCGTTTTGCAGGAACTGGCGCGCCTTTTCGGTATCGTCTGGAAAATGCCTGTCCGGATGAAGAAGAACGCCATTCCAAATCATCGAAAACTCAGGAATCACAATGCTGTCGTCGAACTTCGGAACGATTTTCCCCTTGAGCGTTTCGATCTCTTCCGAAACGTCCGCCTGAGACGCCAGCGCAGCTGAATCCGACTCAGGCTGACCGCTCTCAGAAGCTTGTTCATCAGTTCCGTTTTCTATAGACAGCGTATTTTGACTTTCCTCGGCTTTATCTTTAACTTTGGCGTCTTTACGCAGTTTGGGTATTTCAGCTAACGCCATGGGAACGTCTATCATGGGACGAAGTGCCATAACGCCAGATTTGTCAGTCAGAATCAATTTGGGAGAAATCGTCGCGCGAACTGTCAGGGATCGGGCGATTTGTTCTCCGTATATATATGGTTCCAGAGTAGGCCCATACAAAATATGTTGAGACTTTGTCGCACGCACCGGAGCCGTACAGTGGAATTCTACAGGACGTCCGTTGCGATTCAGCAGAAGGTAGCCCCCCATTATACCCAGTTCCCGGCTTTTAACAACAGTTATAAAACCGAGGGCGGGAAGCGATTCTTTTTCGGTTGGATTCATGCGTCTTGAATCGGTAAAGCCCATATTATTCTTTAGATAGGGGGTGTCTTTTGCGGTTATTCAGAATTTAGAAAACTTTTCCGATTAAGTAAAAAATTTAAAATAATCAGAAAAATCGCTTGACATAAATGAGGAGGGATATTATACTATGGGTAAAGAGAGGCAAGAGGCAGTAGTCAAGAGGCAATAGTATAATCTCTACTGCCTACTGCCTACTGCCTACTGCCTCACTTCCCCAATGACTCCCCAATCTCCAATTACCGTTCAAACGCCTGCGAAGGTCAACCTGTTTTTTGAGCTGTTGGGCAAACGCCCGGACGGGTATCATGAGGTTGAAACGGTCGTGTCGCCCATCGACTTTTACGATACGATTCAAGTTCAGGCGATTGACCCGGCGGACGCTGGCGACGACGGCATCGCGCTTTTCTGCGACTGCAGTTCCATCGTGGGGCTTCAGCCAGACCCGATGGACGTTCCCAACAACGAACGGAACCTGGTCTACAAGGCGGCGAAACTGCTTCGAGAGCGTTTCGGCGTCAAACAGGGCGTTTCCATCGAACTGAAAAAGCAGATTCCACCGCAGTCCGGGTTGGGCGGCGGGTCGGGAAACGCAGCGGGGGCGATTCGCGCCTGCGCCAAAGTTTGGGGCTTGTCGCTGACGCTGGAGGACGAGTTTTCACTCGGCGCTCAGCTCGGGTCAGACGTCCCGATGTTTTTCGTCGACGGCGCGTCTGTCGGAACCGGTCGAGGGGAAATAATCGAGCCGAAACCCGTGGGGGCGTCGCTGCCGATTGTGGTTATTCGTCCGCCGACGGGCATTTCCACCCCAGAGGTTTACCGCCGCTGCCGAGTTCCTCAAACGCCCAAAAGCGCCGAGGGAATTCTCAGCGCCATGACGTCCGGCGACTGGCAGACGTTTAATAAACTCGTTTTTAACCGGCTGGAAGAATTTGCCGCTCAGGTTACCCCGTGGGTAGATAAATGTCGTAACGACATTATGCAATCCGGAGCCGCTGGTGGCTGCCTTTGCGGCAGCGGCTCCTGCTATTTTGGAATATACGAATCGGACGCCGACGCCGACAAGGCGGCGGAAACGCTAAAGTCCCAGGGATGGAGACTGGTCGTCCGGTCAAAACTTTTAATGTAACGCGCCAAGGAGATTACAACGTGGAAATTACAGAAGTTCGCATCAAACTCATCGATGAACCCGTAGAGCGGCTTAAGGCTTTTTGCAGTATAACGTTCGATAACTGTTTCGTCATTCGCGATTTAAAGCTCATCGACGGTCCCGCCGGCCCGTTTGTCGCCATGCCCAGCCGAAAGATCATGATGCGCTGTCCACGCTGCCAGGGGAAAAACCCGCTGCGCGCCTCGTTCTGCAATCAGTGCGGCTCTCCGCTGTATTTCTTTGAACCCGCTCGCGACGAGTCCGGACGATCCAAGCTCTATGCGGACATCGCCCACCCGATCAACGCGGAATGTCGAGACAAAATTCAACGGGCGGTTCTTCTCGCCTACGAACAGGAGCTCATTCTGGCTCAACAGCCGGGCTACGTCTGCCGGTACGACGACTTTGACGAAAGCCCCTTCGACGGTCCCCACTTCCGCCGTCAGCCAGACCAGCGATCCGACAATCGCCGTCAAGACTCTCGCCGACAGGACAACCGCTATCAGGAATCCAATGGCGTTTCCCGACGCGTTGACAGCCGCGAGGAATCCCGCCCTCTGTCACATCTGACGCGGACGTCCAAACAGCGAACGCCGTCCAGCCAGGACGACGAATTTGGTTCTGGCATCTATTGAGAATCAAAGATTGTTTGAGTTAGGAATTAGGAGTGAGGAGTGAGGAGTTGGCGCGAAGCGCTCAACAAACTACTGCCTACTGCCTACTGCCTATTGCCTAAAAAGTAAAACCGCGGTCCTCTGCTGATGTCCCTTGCCTGATGGCAGTTCTTTCTAGCCGGTTTTCCGCGATTTTACTCCCCTGGGGGCGAAGGAGGACGGTAACGTAAGCGTAACGTTAGGAGAGAGGAGCTGACGCAAGCGATTCTGTCAACTCCTCGCTTCTCATTTCTGACTCCTTACAGTCCTTTCCTCACTTCTTGCTCTCGGATTCTTTTTTGGTCGATTCTTCATCGCATTCTTTTTTCTCGGCGTTGGACTCCTTCTTCTGTTCGTCACATTCTTTTTTCTCTTTGGCTTCAGAAGGGCATTCTTCTTTGACGTTTTTGGATTCTTTCATTTCCTTGCTCTGTTTGGCTTCCGGTTCCTTGACGGATTCCTTGGACATTTCTTCTTCGATTTTCTGTCCCTTGACAGCGTCCGATTCGGAATGTTCAGCAGCCGGGCGGACGTGGTCGCCCTGTTCATGCTGAACCGCTTCCGGCTTATCTTCCGAACCCCAAATGCGTCCCATCAATCCGCCGTCGGCGTACGCCAGACCTGCGCCCAAAACCGTAACTGCAGCAACGCTGAGAATCAATTTGACAAGTTTCATTTATAATCGCTCCTTGTAAGTTAGTATTTGAACTCAAGCGGCGTTCTGCCCGGACTTTACTGAGAACTGTTTCATTCCCGCCTGCGCTCATGGAATACTCAATCATATACCCTGAGTCAACCCCCGATGGCGGGGGAGCCAATCCGCGCTGCCGCGCGTTTGCCAAAATCCGCTCCCGTTGGTCGCTTGCTCTTTCCTTTCTATTTTTTAAGCCGCAAAGAACGCAAAGGACGCATAGTTTTTAAAACTTCGCGAACATTCTCCGCATCTCCGCGGCTCCGCGTGAGTTTTTCCCGGGCAGCTCTACGCATCCCGGCTCGCCTGTCGCTTTGCGGCAGAAGCCTCCAAAAACCTCTTTCGCAGAATTGCGGCTGTATCAGCCGCCTAAGAAACCCTTTCGTCTTTTTCGTTTATTTCGTGTATTTCGTGTTTAAAAAAGGTGGACAATATAGCCCCTGTTGACATCAAAGTTTAAATTCGGTAAAATAAATAGTGGTAAGATTTGAGTTGTCAGTGGTTAGTAGCAAAGCGTCTTTGCTAATTTCCTTCAACTTACCACTAACCACTTACCACTATCCACTTCCACACAACGGAGAATTCACTGCCATGAAACGACGTCTGTTTATTCAAACTGCCGCGGCGGGAGTCGCAGCCGCGTCAGCAACGGTTACCAGAGCGGAAAGCTCCGAGGCGGACCTCAGCCCGGTCGGGCTTGTCAACTTAACGCCGCAGATTAAAACGTCGCGCGTTGGGTTCGGAACAGGCGTTCACGCCGGCATGCGTCAAAGCAACATGCACCGCATGGGAAACGGCATCGGCGTCGAGAACATGCGGTACGCCTACGACTGCGGAATCCGGTTTTTTGACATGGCGGACTCGTACGGCACGCATCAGTTCGTCGCGGAAGCCCTCAAAGGCAAACCCCGCGACAGCTACACGTTAAGTACAAAAATCTGGTGCTATCCCGGCGGCGGCATTCCGGAAAAAGAACGGCTCCCGGCAGACCAGCTTATCGAACGATTTCTTAAAGAACTCAATACGGACTACATCGACCTGATCAATATTCACTGCCTCATGTCGCCGGACTGGGTGGAACGATTCGAGTACCAGTTTGAACCCATGGAAAAGCTCAAGAAGAGAGGACTCATTCGCGCTCACGGCGTTTCCTGTCACGCTCGAACCGCGGCGGAGATTGCGGCGAAACACCCCTGGGTCGATTCCATGCACCTGCGTCTGAATACGGAACGGCAGCGAATGGACGGCGACTGGGATCAGAACGTCGAGATTGCCAAAACCGCCAAAGAAAACGGCAAAGGCGTTATTATCATGAAAGTTCTCGGCGAGGGAACGATTAACACGCCCGAAGGACGCAAACGATCCACCATCGCCGTTACCAGAATGCCGTACAAAGACGTTATGATCGTCGGCTTTGAAGCCAAACAGCACATCGACGAATTCCTCGAAAACGTCGCAGAAGGTCTGGCGGCGAAACAGTAAAAAGAGATTGAATCGTAAAGGAAAAGCGTTTGAGTTCTCTATAACGGGAACCGCTTTTCCTTTTATTGTAATTATTGCGCTGTTATTTGTTGAATTAGCTGGTTATGAAATACATTATTAAACATAAGCTGCTATGGTCATTAAGCGTTATTCTCGTTTTGGGGCTGGCGGCGTTTATAATCTGTCATCAATATTGCGCCTTAAACGACAGTCCTGTAACGATTCAATTAAAATCGGATTCGTCGGGCAATCTGGTAAAGATATTTATCAATAATAAAGAATATGACGATATAACCTTCGGATTTCAACAGATGCAGTCGCTGCATAAAAATCTGTATGATAAAATAAACTCCGAGAATCCAGATTGGGAGCCATATCGATTTCGAAAGCTGCCGTGGGGGAAGCCAAACGTTGTTGTTTTAATGGATCCTCAACTGAAATACAAACATCTTTGGACTGTAATTGCGTGTTTTACGGAATATGTTCAGCCCAATGAATTCATTGAAATCCCTTTTGACAAATCCAGGATTATTATAAAGAGTGAAGACGGCAATTTTATTAACAGACTGGATGAGCAGTTATATCATTTGCAAATACATTCGCCTGTGTACATTTTCAAACTGGGTTTGATTTCAGACGAACGTGAAACAGATTCAATAATCTTGCCTGCCCGAACCGACCCTCATTTTGTAGATACTGAAGACAAGCGCATCATTGCAAACGGCGATACATGCGATTTGCTGGCGTCCCCAATTCTTCCCATATTTATTACTTCTGATAACAAAGTGATACATTTAAGCAACAGCCCTGAATTGCCAGATGAGTTATGGAAACGAATCATAAAGCCATCACATAACGAGAGATTTGATCTTTACATCTATTGTCGCGATATGAACGTTAATTGCGAAAACTTCATGTCTGTTTTTGCGGCGGCAAAACGAGCGGACTTTTTCGACTATCTAAATATACTTGTTCTTGATTATCCTACTGAAAAAACGTACAATCTGGACGAGGCGCGGCGTTTCTAAGTCCGACAAGTTGGCGTCTGGTGTTTGCGTAGGTCAGTCCGTTCACGGATTTTGGCGAGCCCTGGTGCGTAAGCCCCCGGAATAATACCAGATTTTCACCGATTGGTTTGTTAATCAACTTTTCTTTTGAACTAGTATATTAATATTCTACATCCCATTTTTTTGTAGATGATTTGTACTGACAAACTGGATAGCTTTGACTTGCTCCAAGGAAAAAACCATCTTCTGTTCGGTAATAATACCATTCACGAACATCGATATATGAAGGGGGAATATTAGATAAATAATGAGGCAGTAATTGCGCCAGACATTCTGGATATACACCTTCCTTATTATAGTAAATATCAATTGCTTCTACGATTTTGACGCCATTGTGATGTGTTTTTTTAATACTATATGCAGTATCAAATTCTTCGAAAAATCTTAAAGAAAAGTGAATCAAGAAAAACAAAGTCATACAACATACAAAACCGAACGAAAAATATTTAATTTTTATCATAATGTTCAATACTTTCTTGATTATTTCTTTTTGCTGTACAATCCCCGATTCTACTAGCGTGTAAAAAATCAACAAACGTGAAACCAGTTCCTTTTGTAATATAAACAATCGCACGCTGCGAACTGTTACCTCAATGATTTTATTATAACGACTACTTCGATAGAATTCAAGAGAAATAGCATTTTCAGATAATTTTAAAATTTTTTAAGAAAACCCGGGCATCAATGACCCATTGATAGCGTTGATTATCAATGAAAGGCGGTAATCGAGCTCCTGAAAAACTCACGCTCAAGTTCCGCACTCATAATAACCGCGTAGCGGTTGAATATGTCTAGCCGTGGGTTTTAACCCACGGACAACCGAAGCGCCAAATAAAAACATCGACAATTCCTCTTTTCTCCCCCCCAGCGCCCAAATGCGCTGGGG
>JAFSMW010000038.1 GCA_017447745.1 Thermoguttaceae bacterium | reverse complement strand
TGCCAACTTCATCGGTCTGGAAGTCCCGGAGGTCGCGCGTCAAAGCAACGACGCTGCGATTGCGTGGATTTCCGCCATTCTGCAGGGAGCGAACGCTTCTGCAACGAAAGAAGACGAAAAAACGGAAGAGGAAAAAACTCCGGAGCAGGGCGAGGAGAGCGATAAACCGGAAAGCGACGACGAAGACGCAGAGGAAGACAAAGACAAGCTTCCGGCAAACGCTGACGCGATTATTGCCAGCGTCAACGGCGCGCGACGTTCCGTTCTCAATTCCTTTGTCGGGTTCCCCGGCATTACAGCGCAGCAGGTTGGGAAATGGGTCGATAGATTCGCCAAGTGCAAAACTCTTAAAAAACAGGCGTCAACGAACGCTGAATTCGAAACGCTTATTGAAGGGCTTCGCTGCTCTTGCAACGGGAAAAGAAACGTCGTTGAAACTGGAAGACAAATTGGCTCTAACGCCAGCTCTGTTAAAATTCCAGCGTTTGAAAAATTGATGGCTTTGAGAAAATGAGGAAAAGATTATGAGCGAAATAATTACGAGAAAGGAAAAGATTCGCTGGTCGGATATTCTGATTTCTCAGAAAAGTTCCGATACGTGGACTTACGAAAACGCGAAGATGGCAGGACCGCCTTCTCTGGCGGCGCGCCCGTTGTCGCAGTCCGTTCAGATTGGCGGAACCTGGGCTGTCGGCGTTCCGGAAGTGTACACGATTCAAATTGGCGGAACCTGGGCGGCAGACGACACCTTAAAAATCACGCTTGACGGCTCCGACTGGAAAACGTTCACGGCAAAAGCCAATCCGTCGACCGCTTCGCAGCAGTTTTCCGCTGGCGGAACTGGCGCTGTGATCGCCGCTGAGATTATGGAGTATGCTGCAACCGCTCAGCCGACCAATTGGACGGTGTCGCAAAAAGACGACACGCTGACGTTTACCTACAACGGCGCGGCGACCGGGAAATACATTACCATTACTGTTTCCAGTACAGCTGGAACGGCGACGCTGGTTAATACGCAAAACGGAACGGTTGGCGATACCATTACCATTTCCGGAACGACGTACACTTGCAAGGAAAATCCTTCGACCTCTTCCGGAACAACGGAGTTCGGCGCGGACTACACTCCGGCGCAAATTGCCAAAGTAATTGTCGACGACCCGCTGACTATTTCCAATTTCACGATTACCCAGTCGGGCGACAAGGTTGTTATTACTCAGACGACGGCGGGAACCGGAACGGCTTTGACGTCCAGCGACGTTTCGGTTGTCAGCGCGGGCGGAACGGCTGTTCTCAAAACGGAACAGACATATCGAGCGGAAATTTCCAGCGGCGATGAATTGAAATACGACCTGACGTCGGGCGATCCGGTTTATCTGGTTTCGACCGACGCCAAGGGCGAAAAGACCGTCGCGCCGATCAATGCGCTGTCGTCGGACAACATTTCGGCATTCGTTGGCTTTGTCTGCGATGCCGGAACGGTTGAAACTGGAAAAACGGAAACGCTGCGAATTGCAACCGACGCGTGTCGGCTGGATGTCAATTTGCTTCCGACTCGCGACGCGTTCGGTAATGTCATTGACTGGACTGTCGCAGCGGGAACGCTTGGCAAAGCCGCCGCCGACAAGGGATTCCGGTTTGGCGAACAGGTCGCGAAATAAGAAAGGGTTATATTAGCGTTTCGCTAACTGCTAACAAACACGAAAAGGAGATTTTACTATGTTTCATAATCCATTTGCTGATTTTATGGGCGATCCTACTGTAACGGTTCCTCAGACAATTCAGTATATTGACAAGGTTTATAACGCGCCGAAAATGACTGCTTCTCAGATTCTGGGAGCAGAAGCCGTTACTCAAATCGGACTGGACAACAACATCTATTTTGAATTGCAGCAGCGTCAGGGCATGGTCGGCATTCCGAAGATGTCTGAACGAGCGGCGCGTTCCGGACAGAAGATTCCAGACAGGGTCGTTTCTTCGCGCACGTTTAAGGTTCCGCATTACGACGTCCAGGACGAACTCAAAGCGGACGACTTCCGCGGCAAGAAGATGTTTGGCGTCAATGAAGAGTTTACGCGGAACTGCATCAACGAAAAACTGGCGGAAAAGATTCAGACCGCTTACGACTGCTTCGCTCTGCTGCGAGAGTTCAACCTCTTCCAGGCGATTAACGGTTATATCAAAAACGGATTGGAAGAAACGAGAATCGACGTCTATGCTGAAACCGGACTGACGCGAAAAGAGTTCCAGGTTGATTTTGGCAAAACCAACGACGCCGATATTTACGGTTTGACGCTGGATGTAACGACATATCAGGCTGGGGCGCTGGCAGGCGCGCTGGCGACAGGCAGAGTTGCGTTTTGTTCGCCGCAGTTTTTCAAGAAACTGTCGATGAACAAACACGTCGTTGAAGTCAACAAGTACCAGAACTCGGAATTCCTGCGAGATTTGCATCTCAACGGGTTCTTGTACAATAACGTCTTCTGGATTCTGTATAACGAATACACCGTCGACAACGGCAAAGTTTATCCTTGGCTTGCCAACGGTACGGCGAAAGTCGTTCCGATGGGCGTTGCCGGTTTGTTTGACCAGGTCAACGCTCCGGCTGATACGGTTCAGGGACTGCTGGAAGAAACGAAAGAGCAGTATTCGACGTTCCGGCTCAATGAAGACGAAACGGGATTCAAGATTGACGCTCAGACCAACCAGGTTACGTACTGCACGCGACCGGAAACGATTGTAACTCTGGTTGACGTCGATTACAAACCGTCCAAGGAAGACGCTGACGGCGTTTACATCCCGCCAGTGTTTGCCAAAGACCGTCGCTGACCCCGATGGCGGGGAGCCAGTCCGCGCTACCGCGCGAGGCGTGTTATCCCCGCTCCCGTTGGTCGCTTTGTACCAATTATTATGTCTGACACTCAAATAATTCTGCCGAAAAAGCTGAAAGACCTTTTGCGATTCGCAGAGGATAAGGCTCTTTTAGAAAAATGCCTGAACACAATTGCGGCTGTTTATCGGTCGCAAATGTTAAAGCGTTATGAACGCTTTGCCGCCGGAGGCGGAGACTGGAAGCCTTTATCCAAGGCGACTATTCAGCGTCGCCGAAAAGGAAAAGGAACCGGTTCAGACAGAATCCTGATTGATACGGCAGGATTGATTCACGCCGTCGGATCGATTGTGCACGTAGGCGCGATGGTATATCTAACGCCGCACGTGGGAGCCAAAAATACAATTAATGGTTCATACATTACCGTTGGATTTTCCAGCGCGTCGCACGACGGCGGAGAAACGTACAACACAATCGCCGCCTTGCATCAGAACGGCGGCTGGACTGTTATCGCCGGAAAGAAGGTTTTTGTTCCTCAGCGAAAAATCCTTGTCCCTCCTGACAATGAGCAAAGACAGCTTCTTTCTCGGATGGTCATAAAAGTGATTATGGCGGAAAAGGGATTGAATAAATGAACGTATTGGATTATTTATATCAGCATGTTGCCGACAGCTTAACGTCAGCGTCGTTTTATACGAACTCAAAAGACGGCGTTAAGCGCGGCAATCTGATTGAATATTCCACAGAGGAAAAGAACAAGAAGCTCAATTCTTCATACGATTATCCCAAAATTGAAATCCGATATTTGAGCGTTGAGTCAGACGGCGCAACGTCCAATTCCGCCAAATATCGGGCAAAAATCAAGATTCTTGTCCGCACGGGCGAGAATACGTACCAGCAGCGGCTGACGCCAATCATGTTTGAGACGCTGCAAATTTGCGATACGCTGAAACGCTGGGAGAAGTCTTTTGATGACGGCTCCAAGGTTTCTGGAATTGACAATACCGGCATTTCGCAGATTGGCAAATACTATGACGAAGACGGTTCAGATGAAATATCCGGATGGTCGTTTGAAATTGATTTGACTTTTATTGTTTTTGTCCCACATGTAAATCAGGTGTAAAATGCACTCTACAGGAGCTATAGCAAGCGTTAAAATTGGCGGCAGTTTTGTTTCGACAGTTACAAACTGGAACGTAACGGAAGCAACCAGTTCACCCAATACGGTGGTTTCGTCCAACAGCAAACAAGGGACGCTGGCGTCTCACGGAGTCAAAAGCTGGTCAGGCGGATTTACCTATTGTGGTTTATCCTGTCCGTTTATTCCAGGAAAGAAATATTCCTTTTCCGGATATTCCGGACCGACAGGCAGCTCAGACAACACCGGGATAATCAAGTCTGGCGATGTAATCATTACCGGGCTGTCGACTACAATTGACTGGAATACCAACGCTCCAATAACTTGGGCGGTAACGTTTCAGGGCGTTGACGAGCTGACAACGTCGACTGGAGCCGCGATTGACTCAACAACGCCGCAGATCGTAACGCCGCAGCAGGGGACGGTTACGGTTTCCAAATCTACCGGTTCCGCAGTAACGACGTCGTCTTGGGAACTGAGCCAGATAACGTTTAATATTACTGCGGCAATTTCCGGCGGGATCGCGACGTCGAACTCCAACGGCTGGGCGAAATATACTGGCGGAGCGATTAACTGGACGGCTGGCTATACGTTCGCCAACGACGATTATTCCAGCCTAGGCTTGGAAGTCGGCGACGATATAAGCACAACAATCAGCTTCGGAAACGCAGGAAGCCTTGCGTTCAAATGGACGCGCATCAATGAACTGGGCGACGTCTCGTTTGACAACTCCAGCGCAGAACCGGTAACTCAAACCGTCAACGGAGTGATGAACGCTTATTCCGGCTCCTACGGCGAAGTTACAATCGGATCCACCGTTATTTGGCCAACGTTGACAACAACCACAGCTGACGACGATGACGACAATGACGAGACAACTTGATTGAGGGAAACATAATGTTCAGAGATAGTAAGAAATTTACATTGACCGACGTTCAAACAGGCGATGCCATTACTCTAACCGTTCGTCCGTTTACGATGGCGATGAAAGCCAACATGGACGACTGGCTTCGTATCACGTACATAAACAAAACGCTGGAAGACAATCCCCGCGGCTTGGAAAAGGCGGAAAAGGTTGCTGAAACGCTGGATTGCCTTACGCGAAATTTTGTCGTTTCCTGGGATAAACTCGGACCGCGATTTTTATACGAAATGGCGAATCCCGACATGACGTTCTATGATTTTATCAGCCGATTCTTTGACGTTTCCATTCAAGACGTTAAAACTGCTGACGACAGGCAAACAGAAGGATTCAAACGGTTCAAAGAGAATCTGGATGTTGTCAAACAAGCGGTTGATTATGGCTGTTCAAACCCTACGGATACTGTTGCGGTGGAACCGTCGGAGAACCCCGCCTAAAGCTGGACACGTTCACTGACCGGCAAAAGTACTACGCCTTTTTGATTCGTTCATTAGGAGAAATGTACGGGTACACGCCGCAACAGATTGGAGAGATGACGATGTTTCAAGTTGCCGCTTTATGCGCTCAAGACCCTCAAGACGCTCAAAATAAAGCAGGCGGAATTATTACAGTCGGCGCTGCGAAGTGGGCGTCTATGACTCAAGCGGAAAGGAGAGCGTTAAGACATGGCTTCTGATGCAGCGGAAATCAAACTCGGAATTGACGCTTCTGACGCGAAGAAAAAACTTGCCGAAACAGGGAAATCTCTGGAAAAACTGGGAACGTCGGGGAAAGGTGTTGGTTCAACTTTAGGAAAGGGAATTGCTAACGGTATTGACAAATCAATATCAAGAATTGCTACAGTTGGAAAAACTATTTTTAAGGCTCTAGGATTCACTCAATTATTATTCGACATAAAAAATGGTTTTTCTGACATCGGAAAAACAATATCGGAGCTTTTAGGTGTTCAGCGGTTCTGGAACGATATGAAAAAGAACGCCGCTGATCTTTTCAATATTACCGATAAAATCTACGGTCGCGTTGATAAAGCCAAAACCTATCGGGAATCCATTCGTGATTTAACCGGCGAAATGGAGCGAAACAACGAAATCGCCCGCATCAATCCCGGTTTGACAATGGAGATGATTGAAAAGAACCGAGATCTTCAAATTGCCATCGACAATGTCAATTTTGCTTATCGGGATTTATCCGAAGAAGACAAAAAGCGAGAAGAACAGTTATCTGAATTACAAGCTCGTTGGACAGCGGTAAACGAAACGATTACAGACGTTGGCATGACTATTCTGGATGCGTTGCTTCCTGCTTTTGATTGGGTTGTAGGCGCGGTTGAAAAGAATCTTGTTCCGGCAATGGCGGCATTGTCAACCATCTGGACAAACGGTTGGGATATTATTCAGCTGGCGTTGACGTCGGCGGAGCTTGTCATTGTAAAAGGATTTAATAATTTGGTTTATTTCTTTACAAAATACCTGCCTTCGGCAATTCAATGGTTTGCGAAAAATTGGAAGAACATCTTCAAGGATTTAGGAAACAATCTTTTGCAATTCTGCAGTAACGTTGGAAAAAATATCAAAGCGTTGTGGAATGCAATTATGAATTATTTCAAAACCGGGAAATGGGATTTTGTCGCTACAAGTCTTACAGAGGGCATGGTAAGAACGGCTGAGAAATTCAAACCTCCTGAAAGAGAGAAATCGGACAAAGAAAAAGAATTGGAAAAGACTCAGCAGGAGCTTTCAAATAAAATAGTCCAAGGCTATGTGAACAATTTTAATTGGGTGGCAGAGAAGTTGGATCGCAACAAGAAAAAGGCGGAAGAAGACAGGACGGGGAAAAACGCTCCTGTCGGCAAAGCCGAACAAGAGAAACTAATGATGTCTTCGCCAAAGGCATCGACGTCAGACCTTGTTGGCGCATATATGAATATTCAGACGTCCGTTGCCAACCGCTTCCAAGAACGTTTGGTCAACAGGCAGATTGAAGCCGCGAACCGGAATGCTGATCGGCAGATTGCCGCTATTGACAGAGTGGCTGCGAAGCTGGACGGCGCCGCGCCGGTTGCGGTTGTGGCTCAGGGATAATCTTGGTAGTGATTATGGGTGTTTATACGTCAGTTGCAGCAGTAGAAGTTGTCAGCAATTCCGAAAGTGAATCGTTCGAATGGCGAGGCGAACCGTCGGCGTCCGTCGCGCTGTTGTGTCGCTGGGAGGATAGAGCGAGCGTTATTACTGATTTATTAAGTGGTCCGAGAGTTCATCCAGTTTACGATTTTCTGTACGCAAAATCTGTTAAAGCAACGCCGTGGAGTGGCGTTTACAATGGCGTTTCCGGACAAATACTAAGCTATCCAACCGCGTTGTTGGAAGTTTCCTACGCTCGAAAACCGGATGGAACGTTTTCCGAACAGCTTTCTATGGAATCTACCATGCTGTCGCTGCCGCGTCAAAAGTTCCGATGGCAGGACGGTTCTCTTTTGGCGGAAGGCGAGGAACCATCCAGGCAAATGCAGATGATAAAAGTCAGCCATTCCTACGATTTTTTGGAAAACATTCCGTCCTGGACGAAAACATACGTCGGATACGTCAACAGTGATACAGTTCGGATGCTGGACGGAACGTCGTGCGCTCAAGAAACGCTTTTGATGTTGCCTCCCTCAATGACGATTCAGTACGATTACACGGGAACAACCGGTTGGCAATTAACGACGAACTGGTGTTATAATCCTCAGACGTGGAATAAATTCTGGAATAATATCACACAAAGTTTCATGGAATTGCGCGTTTGGAATCCAAATGGCGGTTCGACCGGTGGAACATTGGACAATTACAAGATGTATCCATCCACAACATTTTCCGGAAAATTCGATTGGGAGCCGTCTGACTGATGAAGAGCAATATTGACAATATCGTTAAACCGAAGGCAGGCGACCCGATAACTGAAAGTATGCTGACGTCTATTATTGATTCAATAGACGTCCTGAAAAGCAGACTCGGCGCCGATAATACGCCCGAGTATGTCAATCCAGCTATTGTTCGCTGCGTCAACGGTCTTAACGGCGAATTGCCTGTTTTTTCGGTTGTTCATTTGGGCGATGCCACTATTACTGACAGAAGTTTCTTTAATTCGTCTGGCGGAGCTACGCAAGACGCCAGAATCAGAGCAACTCAGCCGACAGGCGCAGAAGACGAGCCGTTTGGCGTAATTCGTTCTGCTGTCGGACCGGGTTTTGAAGTCTCCGCAGTCTGCTCTGGTTTTACCTGCTGTAAAATCAAAGTGGATAATTCAAAGCAGGAGAATTATAAATACGCCAAACCGATTAAGAACGTTACCGGCTACTTTCAGGCGGCAGAGTCCGGTCCGTGTCTAATTGTCTGGAAAGAGTCTGGAATAGGCGTAAAATGGGCGTATGTAATCATTGACCGAAGAGGGAGTAAAAGCAACGTTTATCTGTTGACGCTTGAGCGAGATATTCCGCCAGCTCATCACGGTTGCGATGGTGAAATCTGCGTAACCAGAGGACGCGCAATTGTTATGGATAGGGCGCGCGAAGGCAGTTCAGGAGACGAATACGATGATGGAATAGATGCTGATGATTGCGTTCCGATCGTTCCGCGATACCGATTGGCAGAATATGTCTACAACAACACGCCGAAATGGTTCAGAGCCAAAGACTCGTGCGGTCGTAAAATATTGTATTATGGTTATCGCGACGAGTTTGATACCATCTGGCTTGACAGAACATATTGGAAAATGCCCAAAGTTCGCTGCTATTGTCCAAGTTCAAGTTCTGGTTCCAGTTCAAGTTCTAGCGAATCTCATCATTCAAGCCATACAGAAAGCTCCAGTTCGGACAGTAGTTCAGGTAGTTAAACAATGTCGTGTTGCAACGGAATAAAGAAAATATGGATCAGCGGAGTTAAATACACAATCGCTGTTGCAAAATGGATTCAGGCGGGTAAGCCTACGCGTAACGCGAAAGAGATTCGGCAGCGTTTTCTAATATGCGAAAACTGTCCGCATTTTGAACGAATCCGTCCATGGAGAGGTCGTTGTAAAGTCTGTGGCTGTTATCTGGGACGACACGGTCATCGGCTGCTTGAAGGAAATAAAATTGCAATGAAAACAGAATCGTGCCCAGAGGGTAGATGGAGTTAAAATAATGGAAGTTATGGACAACTCTATTGATATTGTTATTCCATACGTTGATTCGACAGACCCGGAATGGCAAACGCGCTATTGTCAAGCAGCTGGAAATAATAATGCTCAGGATAATTGTCGTTTCCGGAATTGGAAGAATCTGCAATATTTATTTCGAGGCATCGAGAAAAACATGCCTTGGATTCATCGTGTCTTTCTGGTTGTACAGTCTGAAAGTCAGGTCCCGGGCTGGTTGAATCGTCAAGATGATAAATTGCAGATTGTTTATCACGATGAATATATTCCCGATGTACTGTTGCCAACGTTCAATACAAATACAATAGAACTTTTTATGCATCGAATCCCCGGAATATCACCGCGTTTCATTATTTTTAATGACGATGTATTTCCGATTAGATCGCTTGAACCAAATAGCTTTTTTAATGGATATAAAGCTCGCATATCACAAACGAAAGGATTGTTCCAAAACGATTGTCAATATTTAAGAATGTTAAAAAACAATGTCAACGTATTGCGTCGATACTTTCCGACGCATACAGGTTTTTTACCCGACCATATAACTCATAATATTATAAGACAAGCAATGGAAGAAATTGTTGAAAGTGAACTATCAACCATTGTCAAAAGTCTTAAATATTCTCCGATGCGTGACGAAAGGAATATGACTATTCAGATTGTTAAAGACTATACAATTTTGTCGAATCGAGCGGTTCTGCCAAATGAAAAATGCTCTGAAATCCAGTTGAGTGATAAATCTGTAATTACCCATCTGCCAGATGTAAAAATAG
Organism: Thermoguttaceae bacterium; assembly: GCA_017447745.1. GTDB lineage: Bacteria > Planctomycetota > Planctomycetia > Pirellulales > Thermoguttaceae > RUG11551. Next base: position 9,460 of record JAFSMW010000038.1, on the reverse strand, counting down.
TATGTTTTAATGATACCGAGAATGTTAAAAATGAATTCGGACGTCTGCAAAAAAAGATAAATGGATTACTACAAAATGAGTTTCCATGTATATCTCAATTTGAAAAGCAGGGAAGAATGAAATTTGTTGAATATTGCGACACTGCTGATTTAGAAAAGCTGGTTGCCGCTTGCGTTAGCGTTTACAGTTTCAGGATAAATGGCAAACTGCCTCCAGATACGGAATATATTCTATATTGTCCGGACGTAAAACAAGCGTCTCAAAACGCTATGGTTTCAAAAGTTTTTGATACTGTTCAAGCTCCTCCGATTCAAGAATATATTGATTCAAATTATAAGAAAATTAATGCGTTTGATACTCATCGTAATAGCGTAACGTGGGCAAAATTCGCTTGTTGGGTTCAAACGCCGTGTGACGGCGCTCCTGTATTTCATGCTGATTATGATACATTGTGTTTTGGACCTATTCTTGATGCAATTCCAAATAATAATGCGATATTTTCAGGAAGAAAAACTGGCGGAGACAATATTTCCTGTAATGGGGGATTTTATTGTAAAAATCCTGAATTTGACAAAACTAATGCTGGCGAATTTATGCTTGCTCCAATATTTGATAATGCGGTATTTTCCGAGGCGAAAAAGTTATGGTCGTATTCTGATGAAATCGGTGTTGCATGGTATTTTCACAACATGGGTTTGTCAAAGTTTCAGGATTTAGGATGGAAATTCAATATGCCGGTTTATAGACATAAACGAAGTAGAAAATCGCTAAAGAAAAATGACGTTAGAGTTTTGCATTATATGGGTAATGTTAAGCCTTGGAATGAAAGCTCTGTTTGGCGTTATAAACATCAGCACAAACGCTGGATTGAGATGAAAGATCGAATGTGTAATGAACTTGAAATACGATAGGGTTGTCTGTATCAACCTTGACCGCCGTCCGGAGAAGTGGGAACAGTTCCAAGCCAATCTTCCTAAAGATTTTCCATTTGGTTCCGTTGAACGATTCGCAGCAATTGATGGGAAGAAATGTCCTCGTCCCGACTGGTGGAGAGGCGGAGGAGGCGCTTGGGGCTGCTACTGTTCGCATCGGCGGATAATTGAAGAATGTCTCAATGCTGGATTGAATTCTGTACTGATTTTTGAAGACGATGCCCAGTTTTGCAACGATTTCACTGAAAAGGTTAAACAGTATCACGAAGCGTTGCCGAACGACGCTCAATGGGTTTATTACGGAGGTCAGTATTTGAAACAAGGAGTACAAATTCCGATTCGAATTAACGACCATGTCTATCGTCCTTATAATGTTAATCGGACTCACGCTTACGGAATAATTGGCGCCGATGCTCTTAGGCGAATATATCGACATATTTGCAAAACTGATTGGAATAGCCCTCATCACATTGACCATCATTACGGAACGCTGCATCAAACGGGAGAGGTTATAACGTACTGCCCGGCGCAATGGCTAGTTGATCAGCGAGGAGGACGTTCTGACGTCGCTGGACGAGAAAAGAAACAAATTCATTGGGTTGATGCCAACGCCGTTGTTAAGACGTCCGGCGTTCCATTCTATACAATACTTGGCTGCCATTCGTCGGGATCGTCTGCATTAGCTGGCGCATTATACCATCTTGGCGTTCATCTTGGCAATACGCTTGTTGGAGCGTATGGAAAGCCGCCAATCAAGGGCGGCGAAGCATTAGACTTGATGAAAATATTCGAGAAAGCCTATCCTGTTCCTTCCATAGAATGTTGCATTGACGATAACAAACTCCGACAAAAACTTCAGCAATTCTTTTCTCGACGCAGAAGAGAAGCAATTCAAAAAGGAACGGTTGCCGCTGGAAAATATCCGCAGCTTGCGTTGGCAGCAGACCTGATAGAGTCGATACTTGGCGACGACCTTCGCGTTATCTGGATTGACCGCAATATTGACGAGAGCATTATATCGCTTCAGAAACGCTTTCCGAATCGCAACGCTGAAGCAATTGGCGAACATCAGCGGACAATTCATTCTAATGCCAAACGATTCTATGAGAAGTTGGGAAAGAATGCCATTCGAGTTACCTACGACGAATTGCTGACTGACGCAAGACTGCCGCTTGAACGCATTGCTTCGTTCATGGGGTTGACGCCAGGAGAACGCGAAATGAATAACGCCGTTGATTATATTCAAGCCGACAAACGACATGTGAAATTATAAATAATAGTGTCTTTGGCTTGCCATCAATGTGCCATCAAATCTTATTTTTTTCTTGATTTTTAAACACTTTTAACCACCTTTTACAATTGTTGCCCCCCATTGTAAAACGTTAGAAATGTGTTATTATATAAGAGCATAAGAAGAGTAGGGCGTCTGTAATGATTAAAACGATTATAGAATCATAATCCGCGTGTCCGGGGTTCGAGTCCCTGTGCTGCTAATTTAGCCCCTTGCAAGTTTTTGCAAGGGGTTTTCTTTTTCTTGAAAAAACGCCTTATTTTCAAGGACTTGCGGAAAATGTTCTTTCAGAATCGGCTAATTCTGTCAAGCGGTTTCCGCTCTCTAAAGCGCTCGCCTGTCTGCTCTCCTGTTCTGGTCGGCGCCAGAATCGGAAACCGGATTTGAGATTCTTTGATTTTTTTCTCTAAATATTATTTTTTTAACTCAACAGATTCCAGATTATAACGTATAGTACTATTGAGTACCTCTGTTCTGTAGAACAGAGGTTTCCGTTATTTTGTTATTAATTTTAGTAATAACTATCGTATTGCATATGAGTACAGCAGATTTATACGATTTGTCCATTGTAGTCATTGTTATTATATTCGCCATTCGTGGATTCAAGAAAGGATTCGTCCACCAGATCGGCGCATTGTTATCAATGATTGCCGGACTTGTCGTTTCCGTTCGATACATGCCAGTATTGGCAGAGCAGCTTCCAGTTAACGAAAACTTTAAGTTTATCTGCGCTTTTATTATATTATTGTTTGCAGTAACGCTGGTAGTCTGGGGTATTGTCAATTTAATAAGCAGGATTATTGCCAATCTGAAGCTCAATTCCTGGAATAACCAGATGGGAGCGCTGTTTGGCGTAGTTTACGGAGTTCTGTGCTCAATTGCGTTGACGTTTGTTCTTTTGATATGCGCCGTTCCGGTTTCGGCGCCGATAGTCAATGAAAATGGCGTTTCGATTGAGCAGCAAGCGTCTAACGAACCGTCTTTTATTATGCAGTCTAAATCCGGACCGTATTTGACGACTGCCGCCTTGGCGATAATCGACCATCTTCCTCAAGGGGACGATTACAAATTTTATGATTCCTTGCGCGTATATTTTCAGCAGAACGCGGATGAGATCAAAAAGAACAATCCCGATTTGCAGATGGCGACCATTTCTTTTCAGACGTCTAACGAGTCTGATTCAGATGAAGACAAGCCGAAGCTCCCGCCGACTATTCCGTAACGTCTGACGATTCAGGGGGGGCGTTACTGGCAGAATCGTTTGAAGAATCAATGCTTTTTTCGTACATGCCGTAGGTTTTATAGGGAACTCCGCCGACATGCTGGATGATTCGATTGACTTTTTCGTTGTCGGCGAACGTCCAGCCCAGTTCCGCTCGATCGTATTTCATAATCGTACGACCGTAGTCCAGAGTTTTAAAAATGAGCATTTCGCTCACGCCGCGGTTGCGGTAATCTTTATTGACGCACAGCGCCATAACGCGTCCGGTTTTGATGTGCCGTCCTGCCCATAAGACGCGAAGCAGTCCAATCGGCAGAACGCCGTACCAGAACAGTTTGCCGTTGGCGTATTTAATCGCTTCGTTGAAGTCGTCCAGCGTGATGGCAAATCCGACTGGTTTTTCGCCGTCAAACGCCAGCAGAACCTGTTCTGGACGCGTAAAGGCAACCAGTTTTGAAGTGTAGTACTGAAATTCCTTTTCGGTAAGAGTAGCGTAGTTCCAGTGTACGGTTTGAGCGTCGTTGTAGACCGTCCGACAGGCGGCGACGTCGGATTCAAAACGCTTTTTATCAAATGGCCGTACAGTAACCTGGGTTCGATTGGCAATCCAATCGATTCGTTTTGCCCATTTTTCGCGCATGTTGGAATTATCTTCAAACATCCATGCGTAGAGCGTCTTGACCAGACTGTACCCGGCGTTGAGAACCAGCGATTCGTAATAGGGCGGATTGTGGTTCATCATGTATTTGGGCGGCGTGTCGAACCCTTTGATGAGCAGACCGATCGGGTAGTTGCAGGAGTAGTCCATCGGACCGACGATCGTTTGACGTCCCCAGTTTTCCCGACTCCAGTTTTCTGCCGTTTGAAACAGAGCGTCGGCAACGGCTTGATCGTTGATGCACTCGAACATTCCCCATGCCCCGACGGAGCTGTTTTTTTCTTCGTTTAGATGAGGGTCGTCTGAAACGAGAATGCGTCCGACCGGTTTGCCGTCTTGATAAGCTAAAAATTTTTCAGCGCGTCCGTATGAATAGAATGGATGTTTTTTCGGGTCGAGAAATTCTTTGACGTCAACAATTAACGGGGGAACCCAGTTGGGGTCAGAGGCGTTTATCGTCCATGCCAGACGAATGAAATCGTTAAGCATACGAGTTCCGCGCACCGGAAGCGTTTGGATTGAACTGGAATTCATTGCTGCGTCAGGGTAGACGATAAAATAGGGGATGTGTAGGGGTTGTTTAAACAGTTTCCCCTTGAAATTCAATTTCAGGAAACTTTATAATATATAATTCGGAATATCTGCATAAAATAATAAGAGAAAAAAGATATTCGTTATAAGAGGTTTAGAGTCTAAATAATTTAGCGGTCAGAGGAATGCATCCTGCTGACCGCATCAAATTTAGATTATCAATAAGAAATTATACTATTTCATCCCGACCAGTTCTTTGAGTTGGCGAACTTCCGCGGTTGTCAGACGTCGGTACGCTCCTCTTGGAAGCTTCCCCAGTTTAACAGGACCGACGGCAATTCGCGTCAGGTCGAGGACGTTGTGCCCAAGTCGGGCGAGGATGCGGCGAATTTCACGGTTTTTGCCTTCGGACAGAACCATTTCGATAATAGATGTGCCGTTTTTATAGACCTGTTTGATCTTTGCCGCGTCTGCATGGACTTTGCCTTCGGCGATGTAAATGCCGTCGCACATCTTTTTGATAATTTCCGCTGTCGGAACTCCGGAGACGTGAACGCGATAAATCTTTTTTACTTCGTACGACGGGTGAGTGAGTCGGTTTGCCAACTCGCCGTCGTTGGTGATGAGCAAAAGCCCTGTGCTGTTCATGTCGAGACGTCCAACAGGGTACAGCCCCGGAATGTTTTCTTGGATGAGGTCGATGGCGCGGAGTCTTCCGTCCGGGTCAGCGTTGGTGCAGATGAACTTTTCCGGCTTGTTGAGCATGAAATAATGCCGCTTTCCCTGGTTGATGCTTTGACCGTCAACGCGGACTTTTTGTCCTGGCAGGACGCAGAACCCCAGTTCCGTAACGGTTTTGCCGTCAACGTCAACTCTTCCGGAGGAGATAAGTTCTTCGCATGATCGACGGCTTCCCAGCCCGGACGCCGCCAAGAGCTTTTGAAGTCGTATGCCAGAACCGTCGTCTGCAGACGCGTCTGTCGATTTGGAATTCTTTCTGGACTTCGGCGTCCGTTGTTCGGCTTTGGCGCGATGTTTCATTTCCGGCAGCGGTCGGTCGAGTTTTAAGCCCCCGTTTGCCGCAAGCTGTTCCCGATGTTTTTGTCTGCCTTGAGCAGTTTTGTCGGTCAGAACGCGTTTGAGCGGTTTGCGAGCGCGTTTAACCTGATTGTCGTTGGCGGAAAAGCCGGTAATGCGACGCTTTCCTCTGGGCTGATCCGAAGATTTTACAGACTCGTAGACGTCCGGTTCCGGAATTCGCTCTGGTCGACGAACGTCGTCGTCATCGTCGTCAAATCCGGACGGGTTGGCGGGATCGAAATCGTCGTATTTTTTCCGGCTGATATTATGGAAGAACTCGTAATTCTCCTGGTCTTTGAGCCATCGCTGACGCGCTTCCTCCGATTCGAATTCCGGCATTGGAGGTCTGCGGGAGGACGTCTTGCGCGGCTTGTTTGAGGGGCGTTTGTCGTCCGGTCGAGAGCTGAAAAGACGTCCGGATGCGCCCGAGTAGGAGCGTCGCTGTCCGCGAGCGGACGTTGGACGGCTTGACGATCTTTTGGCTCCGCCGGAACGCGAGGTTCGGCTGGAGCTGGAACCAGGACGCGAGGAGGATTTCCCAAACGCGGCTCTGCTGGCGGCGCGTCCGCCGGTTTTTCCAATCGGTTTTTGGCGATTGTTGCGGGAATGGCTGTTTTGACCTGAATTTCTGCGCTGAGGCATGATGGTATAACTTTCTAAGTCTATGGTTTAATTATGCGATTGATTCGAACTTATTGGCAACAGTTGTTAGGATAGCAGTTGCTGGGATAACAATTGCTGGGACAACAGTTGGAACTGTTGTTGGGATAGCAATTGATATAGCTTCTGGAATTGTAGTTGGAATAGTTGTATGGGACGTGAAGCGAGCTTTTATCGCGCGCTGGGTCCTGATAGTCTGCCGGACGGAAATCGGGAATCCCGGGACCGATGTTGGGGTCTGGAAAGGGATCGAATTTGGAATACAGCTGACGCTGGTACTCAACCGTGCCGTGAGGCTGATCCAGTCTCGGATAGGCGAAATACGGCGACTGGCAACAGCCGGAAATGACGACGATTAGCGACGCAGCAGCTGCAAGGGCGGAAATGATTTTCATGTTTTTATACGCTGACGATTAGTAATCGGATGTCCACGACGCCGTTTTTTGACGTCCACGGCGTTTTAGGGCATATAATAATCTAAAATAACGACGGATTCTGAATTGAGGGGCGTTATGCGAACAGCCCCAACTGCGGCTGGCAGGAGAACGGAATACCCGCGGCGAAGCGGAATCCCCGCCGGGTCGTTTTCGATCTCGATTTCTCCCTGAACGACGAAAATGATATGCGCTCGATTCTGCCCGCCTATGGTTAGAGGACGATTGAATCGATAACGATTGGTAATAAATTTGTCGCAGGAAACAAGCGTTTCGTGGGAATTGTCGCCCAAGGACAACTCTTTTTGCGGGAGGATTTTGCCCTGATCCCACGTCAAAGCGCGAATTCCTTCTTCGATATGCAATTCCCGCGTTTTACCGGTCTTGTCAAGCCGATTCCAGTCGTACAGACGAAACGTGTGGTCTGACGACTGCTGAATTTCAGCAATCAGAACGCCAGCTCCCAAGGAATGAACCGTCCCGGCGGGCAGGTACAGGCTTTGCCCGACTTCCGGATGGAATCGATACAGCAACGTTTCCAACGCGCCTTCTTCAATCGCCTGACGAATGATTTTTTCTGTTACCGGGAACCGGAATCCGGTAAAAATGAAACTGTCCGGCTCCGATTCCAAAACGACCCAGGCTTCGTCCTTGCCGCCGTCCGACAGACACAGAGCGTTTGCCAGGTCGTCGTCTGGGTGAACCTGAACGGACAGTTGATGGTTGGCGTCTAATATTTTGAGCAGCAAGGGGAATCGGTCAAAATGTTTATGAACGCCCATGAGGGCTTCCGGATAGTTTTCCACCAAAAAATGAAGCGTTTCCCCGGCAAAGCGTCCGTAAAGGATTTTACTTACGCCCAGACGATGATCGGTAATTTCCCAGCTTTCAGCATAGTCGTCTCCTGGCGGCAAGGGCTTTCCTAACAGGGTTTCGATTTTCCGTCCGCCCCAAATAGCATGCTTTAGCGTTGGTTCAAATCGCAATGGGTAAAGCGTTTCTGTTGAGACAGGAGTTGTCGTTAGCGTTGGGTTTTCTGACATGAAAATCGGGAAATTACTTGTAAAGGACGCGTTATTTTGTCTGTACAGCTAAAAGCGCCAGAAATTCTGGAGTGAAAGCTGCACGAGGAAGCGTTTTTCAGTGTATAATTTACAGTATAAATATACTGTTAGTTCCATTATTATATACAAATATTGATTTCCCGCAAGGGGAAAGTTTGCCGGAACTCCTTCCATAAAAAAAATAATATAGTATATTTGAATAATAATCAATCCCAATTTTGACAAATCAAATAAAATATATATTTTATAAAAACTGGAAAACTCGCCCATGAAACCGCAAGAAGACAATTTGTTCAAAGAATCCTCAATGAGTTTTGGAGATCATCTGGAGGAACTGCGTGGTTGCGTTCTTCGATGTATCTTGGGGATTGTGGTCTGCTTTATTATAGGTCTGTTTTTTGGATCGTCGGTGATGAACATCATTCAGCAGCCGCTGACCCGTTCTCTGGTTCGATATCTTGACAAACAGAACCAGACTAAAGTCGAAAAAATGATAGAGCAGGGGTATCCCAAAGAAATCGCCCAAAAAGCGTTCGACAGCGGTTTGCTGGTTGAGACAGTCTATATTCATAAAGATGAACTGAAAAAGATTTCCGTCGATGAGCTGGGAATGGTTGAACCTGAGACGCCGTCGCCAGCTGCCGACGAGGAAAAAAGCAACGCTCTTGGCGAGAGTCAAACAAAAGAAGGACAGACCGAATCCGCGACTCAACCAGGCGAATCAGCTGCCGATTCAATTGATGTGGAACCCGTAAAGTCGTCGTGGGAGTATATCGTTGATTTCTGGGACTATATGAATGGGAATCTCCCGAAAATTCAGTCTCAAAAAGACGTCTCGCAGTATGAAAAGAATCGCAGTGAGAACTTTGTCAAGGTTTACGTCTGGAAACCCAAAAACGATAGCGACAGAGCCAAAACCCGCGCCATGAGCGCTCAAGAGCCGTTTATGATCTACATTCAGGCGTCGTTGCTCCTGGGCGTTGTTTTGGCGTGTCCGTGGGTTCTGTATCAATTGTGGATGTTCATCGCTTCCGGTCTGTATCCGCATGAACGGAAGTACGTGTACATTTATTTCCCGATGAGCCTGGCTCTGTTTATTGCCGGCGTTTTGTTGGCGTTCTTCTGGGTGTTTGATCCCGTTTTGGGATTCCTTATGCTGTTTAACGAATGGATGAACATCGAACCAGACCTGCGAATTAACGAGTGGCTGGGGTTCTTCCTGATGCTCCCAATCGGTTTTGGGTTAAGTTTCCAACTGCCTTTGATCATGCTGTTTTGGGAACGCATTGGAATTACGTCAATCGATTGGTACAAGAGGAACTGGCGAATGGCGGTTCTTCTTATCGCTGGATTGTCGGTCATTCTCACGCCCGCAGATCCGACCAGTATGATGCTCATGTTTATCCCGCTGACGTTCCTGTTTGTCTTGGGCATCTGGCTGTGCCAGTTCATGCCGCGTCCAAAGAGTCCGTATGACGAAGACGACGATGATGATGACGAAGAAGATGAGGACGACGAAGAAGAAGATGAGGACGAGGAAGAGGAAGATGAGGACGAGGAAGAGGAAGATGAGGACGAGGATGACGAG
>JAFSMW010000037.1 GCA_017447745.1 Thermoguttaceae bacterium | reverse complement strand
TTGTTCTTGTCAGCCGCTTCTTCAATTTTCTTTGCCATTTCAAACTGCGCCCAGTGAGTCAACGGCTTTTCGCAGTAAACGTCTTTACCGGCGTTGAGGGCGTCAATTGCCAGCGGAGCGTGAAGACGGTCAGGGGCGGCAATGCAGACGACGTCTACGTTGGGGTCAGCAAGCAGGTTCTCGTGTTCGTCGTACATCTTGCAATTGCCCAGATTTTGGGACGCTGCCTTCAAACGCGGGCGATAGACGTCGCAAACGGCAACGGGTTCCGCAATCCCTTCCTTCTGGAAGTTCTTGATAATGCGCTGATGTTCGCCGCTTCGTCCGCCAACGCCAATAAAACCGACGCCAATGCGTTCGTTAGCCCCCGCGGCAGAGGCGGGAACGATGTCAATAGCGGGAATGACAGCCGCCGCTGCAACAGCGGACGTTTTCAAAAAATCTCGTCTGGTTGTCATGAATAATCTCTCCTGAGGTATGAGTAAAACAAATAAATCTCTTTATACAATTGGGCGGGATTTGCTATTCAATCAACGCGCCCCCCTTTATATGTTCATAATTGTACTCTGTTCGAAAATGAATTACAAGGGGGAAAACGTTTAATTTTCAACAATGATGAAAATTGAAAGTTTTGTTTGTTTTAAGATAGGAATGCGTCTTTGGACGCGTAGAAAACAGGATAGCCGCCCTGCCATGCTGGATCGCAGGAGCAACGCTCGCCAACGAAAAATTTTTAAATGACGCTAAAGCTTTTTTGTTAATATTCCGATTTGTATACTATCTCAAACGGATATTGATTTTATGACGAAAAATCAAATTGAGATTGACGCGAGTAACGGATAGCGTCATATTATTGCTGAAACTCTCTTTCCGACATCTTAGTCGGCATCCACTTAAAGCGGTTTTCAGCGAGTAAAACCATTTTTGCTGAAACTCTCTTTCCGACATCTTAGTCGGCATCCACTTAAAGGCGGTTTTCAGCCATTATCATTCCCTGCGAACAGGTCGCATGGATGCATTTTGTGGATTTCTCAAAACGGAGAGTGTATTATGAAAAAGAGCTTTTCGAAGCTTCTGGCTCTGATAGTATCGGCAGTGTTAGCTTTGCCAGTCTGCGCGCAGGAGAATATAGATTCATCTTTTTCGGCGCAAGCTTTGGCTCAAGCCGCAATGAACGCCCCAGAAGCTGTCGCAGATGTAGAGCTTCCCGAACCGGAAGAGGACGAAGAAGACGAAAACAAATGGAATTGGGAATTCAACGTCCAAAGTGGATTTTGGGCTAACCAGTGGGGCGCAACCGGCGGCATTCAGGAATACGGCGTTCCCGGCGGTTGGGATTATTTCGGCGAGGGGGGAAACACCGCTGCCGGCCTGAACATTGACAACACCGGATTTCATCTGTATGAATTCTATGCGGCAGGGAGCCGCGAGTACAAACTCGACGGCGACTGGAAGTTCCTCGTTCAGTCCGACTTCATGTATGGTACTAACGCTCAGTTCTACCAGTCCGGCAATCGATTCGATTACATGGCGTTGTCGAAGGGTCAGTACGGTTTCGCAATTGCTCAGCTGTACGCGGGACTCGGAACAGATAAATTCAACGTCATTGTCGGTAAATTCGGCTGTCCGATTGACAACCCCGGCGACGGCTTTTTCTTCAGCGATTCCTACAACCCGTGGCCGGACACTCACATGGGCGTTTTGGCGACGTGGGAACCCTGCGAAGCCGTCAATTTTACACTCGGCTGGACGCAAGGCTGGAACGAAGCGTTTGACGGCGATTCCGACTCCTCGCTGGTCTGGTTCGGCATGAGCAAACAACTTACCCAGGCGATTCGTCTGTCCTATATGATGTGCGCTGGCAATATGGAAACCTACGAAAACACGTACTCTCACTGCCTCGTACTGGAAACAAAACTGTCGGATAAGCTGACCTACTATCTCGGATACGATTTCATGAGCATGGTCAACGGCTCTGATGACAATCTCAAACTGTGGGGCTTGAACAACAGCTTCATTTACGAGATCAACGAAAAGGTTCAGGCGGGTCTTCGAATTGAATACCAGGAAGAACTGGTTGCTGACGAAGTTGTCGGCAGATTTGAAGTTACTCTCGGATACTCAATCACCCCGTTCAAAGACTGCAAGCCGCGTCACAAGCGCAGCTGCCTGTCCGCCTGCCGCCTTGCGTCTGGCGAACTGGTTATTCGACCTGAAATTCGTTACGACAACTGGTCTGGCGCTAACGGATTCAACGATCAAACAAAGCCTTACCAGTTCTCCGGCGGCGTTGGCGTCGAATACTCCTTCTGAGTTTAGTAACTGTTAATAAAAAATACCCATTGCCTTAATTCCCTTCCTGCGAACGGTTCTCAGGGAGGGAATTTTAAATTTGAGAGGGAAAAGTTTTTAAAAGGCGTTAACAGAGTGAATAAAAAAACTGTTACGCTTTGAAGAAGGCTGAAAACGTTATGGATTACGAAAAACTATCGCAGGAACACTTTGATCGTCAAGCGGCGGAGTACGATAGCCGCGATACATTCTATTATTCTCGCGAGGGAAAAATCAGCTGCTGCGACATCGCTCAATACCTTCAAAATGTGGAGTATTCCAATCTGTTGGACGTTGGCTGCGGAACCGGTTTTTTGTTTGATTTGCTCCAGAAGCAACGCGCGGCGGAATATGTCGGCTTGGACTTGTCTTCAAAAATGATAGAAGTCGCTCTGTCCAAAAACATTCCCAACGCGACCTTTATTCAAGGGAAGGCAAACCGCCTTCCATTTGAAGATCAGGCTTTTGACGTCGTAGTGTGTTCTCAGAGCTTTCACCATTATCCGTATCAGAACGAAGCTTTGCAAGAAACGCTGCGAGTTCTTCGACCGCGCGGACTGTTCATTCTTTCGGATTCCGGTTTAGGGGGCTTTAGCGCCTGGTTTGACAATAATATATTGTTTAAACTGCTCAGAAGCGGAGACTGCTATATTCAAAATCGAAAGAGCGTGGAAAAGCAAATGAAGAACGCTGGTTTTGAAATTATCGACTCCAGACAGCTGACATGGATGATTTATACTGTCGTCGGGCGAAAAAATTGAGGCTTATCTGGCGTTATTTGCCGTTCGAATCAAAAAATTTTTAAAATTTTCAAGAAAATTCTAAAAAAGTTAGACGAGTCTAATTGACAAAGTTTCAAAAAGCGCTATACTGCAACTCAATGTTATGATTTGGCATACATGACAGTTACTGACTCCTTGCGTTTCCGCGTATGGGTACCGACGTATGCGGAAACGTTTTTTGAAAACTAAACTTTAGACAAGACTAAAGTATGATTGAAAACATAAAGGTTGGCTGCGGCGCGAATAAGATGGAACTCATGCGGAGCCTGGCGTTGAAAACAGCGCTGGTGAGAATGAAACTCAAACCGGCGGAAGTGTTTTTCGTCAAGCGATGCTATCGCGCCCAAGTTCTGGCTGGCGCCGAGGAGATATGCGCCAGTCAGCGTGAAGTTCTCGAAAAACTCGGTCTCCCGTGGCTGGTTCTGCGAGCTTGCGAAGATAGAAGCCTCGTCCTTTTTTACGACGTCGACGCTCTGCAGCGTATTATTGCCGACGACGATAAATGGGCGTTTCTGTCTCAATGCGGCTACGATAATCGAACGGTAGAAGGAACGCTCGATTGTCTGTGCCGCCGATTCGAGGAGTGCGATTTCCCGCACGAAATCGGGCTGCTTCTGGGTTATCCTCTCAAAGACGTAGTTGGGTTTACCTGTGGAGAGTCAAAGCCGTCGTATCGAGGTTCGTGGATGGTTTACGGAGACGTTGAGGAATCGCTGAAAATCATGGACCTGTTCCGCCAAGGCGCGCGTGAGGCGGAACGAATTATTACCCAATCGGAAAGCTGGGAAGCGTGCGTCCAGCAAATTTGCGCCTTGAATCTGGCGCTGGCTTAACAAAGAGAAAAGACTATGGCAGATATAAAAGTAATTTTCGGCAGCTCGACTGGCTCGACGGAAAGCGCCGCTCATAAAATTGCAGCGGCTCTCAATGCAGATTGCGTCAACGTTGCAAACGCAACGGCTGACGATTTCAAGGCGTCAACCCTGATTTTGGGAACGTCCACCTGGGGCGTTGGAGAACTTCAGGACGACTGGCAGTCTGGAATTAACCTGCTTCAGGCGGCTGACCTGTCCAATACGACGCTTGCCTTTTTTGGATTCGGCGATCAGGAATCCTTTGGCGATACATACCTTGACGGCATGGGAGAGCTTTACGAGGCGTCTGCGTCCCGAGCGGCGAAAGTCGTTGGAAAAACTAGCGTTGAGGGCTATAATCACAGCGCATCCCGCGCCGTTGTCGACGGGGCGTTTTGTGGCTTGGCTCTGGACGACGTCAACGAGGCGGACAAAACAGACGCCAGAATCGATGCCTGGGTTAAACAAATTTCCACTGAATTGGCGTAATCCCCCCCTTTTCAAATTCAAATCAATCGCTATAATTTAGAACAATCTAAGTTGTTTTGATTATTAGAATTTGAAAACCGCTTTTGGAGGAAACGCTATGACGTTTGACACTTCCCTCGATTTGTCGGAAAGCCTTGAAGATTATTTGGAAGCGATTCTGATTATGACTCGCGACAAAAACAGCGTTCGTCCAAAAGATATTGCGGATATGCTCAAGGTTACTGGACCGTCGGTTACAGTGGCCTTGAAAAGTTTGGCTCAAAAAAAACTCATAAACTATGCCCCGTATGAGTTTATAACGTTTACTGCAGCGGGCGAGCAGATCGCTCAGGAAGTCTACAGCCGGCACGTCCGGCTGCGGTCGTTTCTGCGAGACGTCCTCCAGGTGGAGCCGGATCGGGCGAATCAGGTCGCTTGCCGCATGGAACACGCCATGCCAAACGACATCATCGATAAACTGGTTCGATTCGCCAAGTTTATCGAGGAATGTCCGCGCGGGGGCAAGAAATGGATTTCCGGGTTTGAGTTCGCTTGCAGTTTCGATAACAATTGTCAAGATTGCGTCAAATGCTTGCAGGAAGTCCAAAGTAGAATAGAAAGGATTCAAAAGGAACTTGCGGAACGGAAAGCAAAATGCATTCCGTTGAGCGAGCTTCAACCAGGGCAGAAAGGAACAATTGCCCGGATTAATTTATCCGGCGACTCGCTTCACCGGTTGCTGCAAACGGGAGCGACTCTGGGCACGCCTGTAGAAGTGGATAAGGCGCCTGTTCAGGGAAGCTCCCTCATTTTTCGTTTAAAAGGCTCGTTTTTGACCTTGTCGGTCGAAGACGCTGAACTTGTTTTAATAGATTTAATAGAGTAGTCCTTAACTGAAAGGCAGGTAATATAATGTCGTTGAAAGAAGCTAAAAAAGGCGAAACCGTTAAGGTTGTTTCCGTCGACGCCTCCAACGCCAACGTAAATCGTCTGTGTTCTATGGGAATTCTCCCTGGATCCGACGTCCAAATCGTCAACAACGATCTCGTTGGCGCGTCCCATGTCAACTGCATGGGTTCCCGAATGATTCTCGGTCGCAATTTGCCGAACAAAATCGAAGTCAAATAGTTTAGTTTCATCGTATTTCTATCCCCATTTTTTTAACCATAGAATTAGATTAATCTAATTCAATTAGACAAGCAAAATGAGCAGCAAAATTATTAGAGCGGTTTTGGCTGGTCAGCCCAACAGCGGAAAATCGACTGTGTTTAATAACCTTACCGGCGCGCACGAACACGTTGGGAATTATCCGGGCATTACGGTTGAGTGGCATACTGGAAGCCGCAAGTATAAGGGAACAACCTTTGAACTGACGGACTTGCCGGGTACGTACAGTTTGTCGGCGTATTCAGACGAAGAGCGGGTGGCGCGAGATTATATTATCAACGGCGACTACGATTTCGTTATCGATATTGTCGACGCGTCCAATCTGGAACGAAGCCTGCTTCTTACTCTTCAGCTCAAAGAGCTGGGAATTCCCGTTCTGGTCGTTTTGAACATGATTGATCTTGCCAGAAAGAACGGCATGAACATTGACAAAGATGCGTTGTCCGCTCAGCTGGGAATGCCGATCGTGGAATGCGTCGGGTACGAGTCTGGCGCAGTTGGAGCGATTCTCGATGCGGCGGAAAGCCTGTACGATATGTTGGGAGAAAGCGGCAGTAAATCCGCTCTCAAACTCAATGCGGAAGAACTGACGAAGCCGAAGCCAACGGAAGAGGAAGTTGCTGTTACAACGGCGCGGCTGGAAGAAATCAAACAGATGTGTTCCGCCGCTGTTACAAGCCGTCCGAAGGAAGGTCCCAGCTGGTCGGATAAAGTCGACGCCGTTCTGACCAACGTTTGGCTTGGAATCCCGATATTCCTGTTTCTGCTGTATCTGGTTTTCCAGCTCACCTTTACTTTGGGCGAATACCCGATGGGCTGGATTGAATCAGGATTTGAATGGTTAGGCGATTGGGTAAGCGGTTTTTGGGCGGAAGGCGAAGAAAGCCTGCTTAAGTCCCTGATCGTTGACGGCATAATCGGCGGATTGGGCGGCGTACTTGTCTTTCTGCCTAATATTCTGTTGCTCTTCCTGGCGATTGCCTTTTTGGAAGACTCCGGATACATGGCGCGCGCTGCGTATCTGGCGGACAACTTCATGAAGTACATCGGACTGCACGGCAAAAGCTTCGTCCCGATGATTATCGGGTTTGGCTGCGGCATTCCCGCTATCATGGCAACCAGAACGCTGTCGAGCCGAAAAGAGCGCTTGATTACCATGTTTATTATCCCGTGGATGAGCTGCGGCGCCCGAGTTCCGATTTACATGCTGCTCGTTCCCGCCTTCTTCCCGGAAGCGTATCAGGCATGGGTCATGTGGGGATTGTACGTGCTGGGCATCATCGTTGCGATTATCGTTGCAAAGATCATGAGCGTCTTTGTTATTCGCGAAGAAAACGCTCCGTTTATTATCGAGCTGCCGCCGTATCGATTCCCGACTTTCCGAACGGTAGGAATTCACACGATTGAACGCGGCTGGCTGTACCTGAAAAAAGCCGGTACGATTCTTCTGGGAATCTCAATTGTTCTGTGGGCGTTGGCGACTTTCCCGCGCTTGCCGGAATCCGAATCGGCGAAGTTTGAAGCTCAGCGCGCCCCGATCGCTCAAAAGTTGGACGAACTCAAAGAAGCCAATCCGGAACTGGAAACGCTGGCGAAGGATCGCGACGGCGTTCAGGAAGAACGTGACGGAGTTGAAGAAGACGCCGCTCTGGCGGACGCCGAAAAAGAAAAGAAACTGGCGGAACTGGATGGGCAGTTGGCGAAGTTCAACGAACAGCTGGCGACGTACGACGACCTGACCGGTCAGATTGAGGAAATCGACAACCAGGAAGCGGAAGAACAGTTGGCAAACTCCTATTCCGGACGTCTGGGTCATTTGATGGTTCCGGTAATCCGAACGATGGGATTCGACTGGAAAATCGGCACGGCAATCGTTGGCGCGTTAGCGGCGAAAGAAGTGTTCGTCGCTCAGATGGGCGTTGTGTACAGCATCGGCGAAGCGGACGAGGAATCTGAATCGCTGCGCGACATCATAAAAAAGAACTACCCGCCGCTGGTCGGTCTGTCGATTCTGGTCTTCTGCCTGCTGTCCGCGCCGTGCGTTGCAACGTTTGCCATCATGGTAAAAGAAGCGGGCTGGGGCTGGGCGTTCGCTCAGTTTATAACCTGTACGATTGTCGCCTGGGTGATTTCCACGCTGATATACCAGATTGGAACGTACCTTCAGATTGGAACGCAATTGCTCATGTAACAGATTTTATAAACAGAAGTCGAGGGGCGAGCGATTCGCCTCTCGACCAATCATAAAAGTAAAACAATCATGTCAGAAACGATTATTGTTGTTGTCATTTGCGCCGCGGCGGTTTTGTATATTATCCGCCGCGCTTATCTGGTTTTCAGCGGGAAGTCCTCCTGCTGCTCCGGAACTTGTAATCCCTCAGGCGGTTGCGGCTGCTGCTGTAAAAACTGCACGCGCCAATGCGCTGACAGAGAGAACAAACAACAAGACAAAGAGTCTGTTTAGTAACGCGATAGACGGGAGGAGTGAGCGCATAGCGTCGCCTCCCGTCGCGAACCTAATTCATTCATGCTCTTCGTCTGTTACAACGATCTTATAGCAAGCTGTCAGGGACTCGCCGGGTTTAAGTTCAATCGGTTTCTCTCGCGTTGCCATCGTAGCGCTCATATAGGCGGACGTCTTGCCGGCGTCGCCCATCGTGTAGCCCGTCATGGGGCGCGTGTTGCCCGGCTGATCGTAAATGATCAGAGTTATCGGCTTGCCTTCTACCTTACCGGTAATTCCAAACCATTGACAGGGCTTGACCCGTTCGTCGTCGCGGACGATTTTCCCGTCGTGAACGCCGGTACTGTTAAAGAATCGCGCGCCGGTATCCAGGTCGGCTACAAATCGCAGCCCCAGCCCAAAGTAGGCGTTGCGACCGTTAAGCAGAACCGGCTTGTCGCCAGCCGGCGTTAAGACGGTTTTCCACGTCAAGACGCATTGCGGCTCAGAGCCGTCGGCGCCGGGAACATATTCAACGATGATTTCCCGCTGTTCTTTAAGCAGAACCTCTCCGTCCGGACGAATCCAGTTCAACTCCGACTTAATTGACGACTCGGTCGATTCCAGCTTGACCGGGATTTCAAAGCCGCAATTCGGTCCGTACTCTCCCCAGAATTCCGTCTGGTCTGCCTTGTGAGCAAACATGAGCGAATGATGATGCGGACGCAAGGGCGACGAGTCC
>JAFSMW010000036.1 GCA_017447745.1 Thermoguttaceae bacterium | reverse complement strand
TCAGCTTGGAAGGCTGGAGTTCTACCATTGAACTACACCCGCAATTGTTTTTTAGCATACGAGTTCAAATTGAACTTTCTGCCAGAGATAATTATTATGGAGGGTGGAGGATTCGAACCTCCGAAGTGTGGACACAACAGATTTACAGTCTGTCCCCTTTGGCCGCTCGGGAAACCCTCCAAAGGTATAATCAGGAATAATTAACTTGCCGCGCCCTGTACTGCGTTCCCAAAAAAGGGAAAGCTAGCGAGGGGAATCGAACCCTTAACCTGTTGATTACAAATCAACTGCTCTGCCGATTGAGCTACGCTAGCAAGTTCATCTCCCAGATTTACGCATAATATACACGTCTTTTCAACTTTGACAAGGAAGGGCAACCCCCTTTCTTGACATTTTTTTTAAAAATTTTTTGTTTATGCGGTTTCTATGGCGAATCGTTTGGTTAAAATAACCACTTCAGGGGAGGTTTCTACCAGTTTTTTAAGCTTTTCCAGAGCGCGCGTTTCAATTTGACGCACGCGTTCTTTGGTTACTCCCAATTCTACGCCAATTTGTTTAAGCGTCAGCGCGCCGCGGTCTCGAATGAGCCCGAATCGGTGAGACAGTATTAATTGTTCTCTTGGATCCAGCGCTTTGAAAAGCAGTTTGACCTGATTTTCCCGCATGGAAAAGATTTTGTCGCGAACGTCCGGGTCGATAGGCGTTTCTTCAAACGTGGAGTTGAAATACTCGTTTTCCGTGGACGGGTAGCGTTCGCGCTGCTTGTGTTCCGTCGGAATAGTTCGAGCAAAGTTTTTGATAATCGCCCAGCTGGCGTAGGTGCTGAACTTGTTGCCCCGCGTGTAGTCGAACTTTTCCACAGCGCGAATGAGCGAAATGTTGCCGTCGCTGACCAGGTCGAACAGGTTGTCCTGCGGTCCGATGTGCTTTTTGGCAATCGAAACGACCAGTCGCAGGTTGGCGGCGGTAATCTCGTTTTTGGTGGCTATCGAGTCGTTCCAGTACTGTTCAATCTGATTTAACGCCCGCTGCTGAGGATGGCTGACGTCTAACGTGTCTCGAATTCTGGACGCCATGAACTTTTGGAAGTTCATCTTTCTAAACAGATGCCGTTCCTGCAGGGGCGTCAAAAGCGGGATTGTATACAGATTCCTCAAGTACGGCGGCAGGTCAGGGGGCATTCGAGTTCCCCGCATTTTCTTTTCCGGAGAGGGAATCGGACCCAGCCAGGATTCGTACAGATCCGGACCCGCCGTCTCGAATTCCTCGGACGCGATGTAGTCCAGCGGCAGTTGCTGGATTTTCTCGGTGCGAATCGTCGTTAGAATTCTCTGCATGACGGGAACGGAACGTCCGTATTTGGGCGCGATTTGTTCGACGGTTTCTCCCCGACAGTACGCCTGATATATACAGTCTTGAGCGTAGGGCGTCAAAGGGGTTGAGGCGTCGGGAAAAATAACGTCTTGCGGGTTCTGTTTGTCGTACTGACGAATGACGTTTTTAATCGCTTCAGGCGGATAGCCCAGCAACTCGCCGATTTGTTCAGCCGTCTGATTCAAAGACGCGCCTCCGGCGGCGGCTTTTCGGGCGCGGCGAATGATTTCGTCTCGCTGCGGTTCGGAAAGGGCGACAATCGACTGAACGCTCGAATGTTCCTGTTTCCCGGTTTTCTGGGCGAACCGTTCCAGCGCCTTTCGGCTGATAGCGATTCGTTTGCGTTTTCCAAACAGAATTCGACGCGACGGCAGCCCCT
Source organism: Thermoguttaceae bacterium (assembly GCA_017447745.1). GTDB lineage: Bacteria > Planctomycetota > Planctomycetia > Pirellulales > Thermoguttaceae > RUG11551. The sequence goes on along the minus strand of JAFSMW010000036.1, from coordinate 1,362 downwards.
GTTTTCGCCAGCGGCTGACTGTTTTTGCAGATACGTGATACATTTGACTTACCTCATCTATGGATAGAAACTCTTCCGGACGCTGCGACACCGATAAATCCGCGTCGTTGGACAAATCCTCGACAAGAGACAGGACTTCCTGCTTGACCGATTCCAGCGCCGCGTCCTCTGACTGCGAAGAACTCCTGTCGATAAGGGGTTCTCCGAAAAGCAGAGGGTTGGCGTTGGGGTTGTCCAGATCGAAAACCAGACTTTCCAACCGATCCAAAACCGTAAAAACCTGTTCTTGCGTAAGCCGTTCCACACAAAACTGCCGCAGTTTTTTAATCTGCGGGCTTTTGTATTCCATCACTGCAGACATGCGAATATAACCTTTTCTGAGGAGTTAAAAAAGTTCTCAACCCGCGCGCGGGTCTAAAAAGTGGGTCAGAAAAATGTTGAGGTAAGTTGCGTAATGAATTATATTCGCGCAATCTAGTGAGAATAGAAAAGTTTTAGCGGGGTGGCTGTTGACAGTTATAATTACATCTGAAAAAAGGAGTACGAAAAAGGACTGATACTGCGTAATAATAAATAATGAAGAGTAGGGCGTTGAATATATCGTCTGAAGATGGAGAGAAGTTGAATATAAGAGGATGAAATACCGTTTAGAGGGGCGGTCAAATAACGATTGTAACAGATAAACGCGTTATACGTAAATGTTAGGCGAGCCGGGAACGTGAGTTCCCGGGCTTAGTTTCAGACGTCTATTGTTAATACGTTGGTTATTGGTAGTATACCCACGGGTTTACACCCGCGGCTCGCCTGTTTTTTTAGGAGTTGCGGGAAAGCCGCATGAGGAACTGTTCCAGCAGGAGTCTGGCGTCGAGGCGGCTGTCGCCTTTGAGGGCGAAGTCGAGTTCCGTCATCCAGTCCAGCAGTTGAGACGCGCGGTGAATTCCCAGACGTTCGATTTGCGATTGCGATTTTTTGAGAAAGTACGGTTTGTCGATTCCGATTTGACGCAACGCTTCGTTGATGGAAATGTTGCGTCCGTTGGCGCGGGCGTCTAAAAAAACGCGGTTTGCCATGGCAAGACGCCGCAGATTGGACGCCAGCTGAGCGAGAATGACAATCGGAACTTCGCCCGCCGCGAGCAGGGAATCCAGGTACATCATGGCGCTGTCGGTCAGTCCCGCCAAGGCGGAGTCCAGCATCTCCCACGCGGTTTGAGAACGCCACGTTCCCGAGACTTTGTCAACCATCTGGACGGTAATCGGCTTCCCGTTGGCGTAGGTGGACAGCTTGAGCAGTTCCTGATCCAGAGCGCCCATCGAGTCCCCGATTTTGTCGACCAGAACCTCGGCGGCGTCGCGCTGAATC
>JAFSMW010000035.1 GCA_017447745.1 Thermoguttaceae bacterium | reverse complement strand
GCTTTGAGCTGAACAGCCAACTTCGACAAATCTTCCAGTTCCTCTTTTTCCCAAATAGATTTGACGAAGATCATCAGTTCTACAAACAGAAGTTCCTGACTGACGGACAGTTCCATTTCGGGAAAGACGGGATGAAATGCGGAGACGGATTTGGCGGGAAAACGGTCAAAGAGTTTTCGCAGCCGCCAGTAGATTTCCCGGGCTTCTTGAACCCCCTCGTCGTCATCGGGGAACGCAGAGCATTGAATTCGATCCAGAAGCAAGTTAGTTAAAATCGGCTCCGGCGCGCGCCGATCAAGCTGGTCGAGAATCCAGATGGGATCGATGGGTAACTTGATCTGTTTGAGCATGTACGCCGCCGTTGCTTTGACGGGAAACGTTTCGTCGTCGGACTCGATAATCTCCATGCAGCTTTGAACTGCGAGTACCGCGTCCTTTGCCGCCAGCGCCGACAGCGCCAGATACCGGCTGACAGGGTTGTTCTTTTGACTTTTCGTCATTTTGATATGGGACGAATAATGTTCAAAGCGACCATCGGGAGCGGTTTTTGTTATTTCGCGCGGTAGCGCGGACTGGCTCCCCGCCACGGGGGCGTCCAGAAAATGAACGAATTCCTTGAACTGCTTTTTAAGCGTCTCTGGACGAGCGGCGGCTTCCTGCCCGGTTCCGGTTCCAGACCAGCCAATCCAGCATAAAAACGCGCGCGTTACCGAGGAGAATCGAATCAGGTTGTGTTTGTCGATGAAATGAACCATGTAACAAAACGCGTCGAACGTTCCCTGATCGCAGGACTCTGCGATCTTTTGTCGGATTCCTTCCTTAAGTTTAAGCGACAGCATATAGTCGGAAATCCACGTCAGGGCGTCTGGATTGACAGTTTGAAAACAGGCGAGAATCGCGCTGTTGGTCAGATCCTTGTTTCCCTCGTAGAAGGCGTCGTGAATGTACTGGCAGACGAACGGGTCGCGGCGGTCAAGAGCGTCGGCAATCCAGAAGTCAATAAACGGATTAACGCAGGCGAGTTGAAGCAATGGGTCTTTTTCCTCGTCTTCATCCCCGCCTGATACGCCTAATGAAAGAGCCTTCTCCAGAGTCAAGGGACTGTCCAGCAATTTGAAACAGTAGTCAATCAGCCGGGCAACGTCGTCTGCGTACAGCGTTTTATCGAACGACGTTCGAAACGTTCTTCTGTACAGCCCCGACTGCCACGGCGTTCTGAAAAGAATCTCAACCGACCGCGGTAAAACCGTCTGAAAGGATTCTGGAAACGCCGACCAGAACGGACAGCCCGGCTTGGCAAGCTGACTGAGAACCTCTTCCTGACAGAGAATCGGTTTCACCTCTTGCCGGTCGATCCCCTGCTCTTTCCACGCCTCTTCCAGCTGCGAGTTGTCATCGGAAGACGCCTCGTCTGAAATCCATTCCCACGCCGCCGCGTCGTAAATCCATACCCACGCTGCCGCGTCGAATAAATCCCGCCAAACGCCAGGAGACAGCAGCGTTCGTTTCTGCAAAAAGATATTGAGCTTTTCCTGTATATCGTTGTCGAAGTTGTTCATGACAAATCAAATTGGGTAAAAGGGATTTCTGGTAAATTTCGGCGAGCCGGGGCGCGTAGAGCCCCCGGAAAAGGCTCACGCGGAGACGCGGAGGATGTCCGCTAAGTATTAAAATCGGACGCGATGCGTTCAACTAGAACCGCGTAGCGGTTCAATATTTCTAGCCGTGGGTGAAACCCACGGAACAAAGAAAAGACAAAATGAATATCGTCAAATAACCTTTTCCTTCTGTCCTCCTGCAAGGAGGGCGGGAGGAAAAGGAACTGAAACGATTAGGCATATCGGGTTGCGAGACGTTTTTAAAGTGAAACGCTGGAATGCTCGTTGCGTCCAGAATGGACGCCATTTCTATAACCGTCGACTTTAGTCTACGGGCAGCGAAGCCTATCCCGCCTCCCTATTGAGTCAGTCCTTTTCTTTCCGTCCCGGCGCCGCAGGCGCCGGGACGGAAAGAAAAGGGTATTTGTCGATTTTTTATTATGTTGTCATCTTCTTCCCCGGAGGTTGAAAACCGCCGGTTATAGAAATGTAACCCCTTCGGGGTTAGGGTGAATGCGACGGGAGCCAACTAAAAATAACTTCCAGCAAGAAACGCAAGGCGGATAAACGTCAGCGTTGAGCCGTCGGCAAGGCTGAGCGGTTCGTCCAGCTGCGTGAGTTCCCCGTCTGGACTGAACGCGCGAAACAGCCCGTCTTCAAACGCTTGAATTACCGTCTCAACCGATTTGTTAACTTGCGGTCTGGTTTTGTTTGGCAGCTCCGGGATTTTCTTCTCGTATTCTAATACGTTGTGTTTGACAAGCTGGGTTAGCAGTTCCCGAAGCGTCTTCGGCGCCGGGTCGAAATCGAATTCCTGTTTTGTCAGCGGGTTTGAATCGTCCGCCGTCAAGTCGGAAATGCGATCCAAACGCTTTACGGTGAAGTATAGTTTCATGAATGTCTATGGTTGTGTTAGTTAGGAGTGAGGAGGGAGGAGTGAGGTGTTTTTTAATTCGGAATTCGGAATGCGGAATTCGGAATTACGCAAGCGTAATACAAAGTATTTTTAAAACTTTGCGGACATCCTCCGCGTCTCCGCGTCTCCGCGTGAGGTTTTCCGGGGGCTTACGCACCCCGGCTCGCCTAAGCGTAACTACGCTCGTTTCACTCGCTTGTATAATGATAATCAATAAAAGTTATTGTAAAAGTTCTGTTCTTGAGGTAAAATAGTTTTTGTCGTTGGAGGTTCTTTTTTTCTGCAGAATATATTCTGCAGAAAAAAAGAAAACG
>JAFSMW010000034.1 GCA_017447745.1 Thermoguttaceae bacterium | reverse complement strand
CCGAAACGCGAAATATTATTATTTTATTTGGAATAATATAGCGAAATTTTATTTTTTTGCAATAGGGGAGAGTAATATATTAGGCGAGCCGCGGGTGTAAACCCGTGGGCGTGAACGAAGCGAACGGAACGGCGAGCAAAACGCCGCGAAGCATGTATATCAAAACGACGTAGCTAACAACCTTCTCGGATCGCGAGCGAAGCTCGCCTTTTTCTTTTGCGGCTGATACAGCCGCGATCCCGCGGTTCTAACTCTTTCGGCGGCGCAAGACGCTTTTCGTGGTTCTCGTCGTTTTCCGAAAAAGCGGGAGCTTTGCTCCCGCACTCCGAAAGAACGGCGCGTCGCCAGCCGTCGCCGCCCGGGAACTAACGTTCCCGGCTCGCCTAATCGTTTCAGTATCTTTTTCTCTCGCCCCCTTGTCAGGGAGCAAGAGAAAAAGAGTGTTTGACGATGTTCTTCTATTGTTTGTTTCGTATTCCGTGTGTTAAAACCCACGGCTAGAAATATTCAACCGCTAACGCGGTTGTAGTGGAAGCGTAACTTCGTTCGCTTCGCTCTTTCCGTTACCGCCTTTCATTTTTATCATCTTTTGTTCTAACCGCAAATCCCAACAGCGGGACGAGCAGCGCTCGTAAAAACGCGCCGACAATCAGAATTAGCGCAAAGAGGGGAATTCCGTAAAATGCAACGTTTTTCAAATCGAACGAGAAACTCAGGAAATCCAAGACGGCGCCGGAGAGAATCAGGCTGACAGAAAACGCAATTCCGCCAACGGCGTAGTACATAGAAAACGTCGCGGTGCGGGCGCCGTTTTCTATGGACAGTCTGTGAAGATATTTCGGAATGCCGACGTTGAGTCCGGCGTAGCCAGACCAGCAGATCCAGCCGAGATAAATCGGGACGTAATAAAAGTTCGCGTTCGCTACTCCTAAACAGAACAGTCCAACGGCGACGATGAACTGAGAGATCATCATGGTCAAACGAAGCGCCTGATCTGACCATCGGCCGATAAACCACGTCGTTATCCATTGACCAAGCCGGCTTATCGCCAAGAGCAAAAGAGAGAATTCGTAACTGATATTCAAGCCGTGAATGGAATACTGGTATTGAGACGTTTGAGTCAGACCGTTTACGAAACTGAACGCGATACCGTAGAGCAAAAACAGACAAAACGTTTTGAAGTGAAGGGGCGAGAAAATCGACGGAGTCGTTGACGCTTTGTCCTGCTTGCTGTCATTGTTTGTTGTTACGGGTTTACTTTGATTCAGTTTGAGACGATTGCTTGGCGCGGAGTTTTCGCCCGACAGCCAGAATCTTATCGATAGTTTGATCTGTCAGTTCGTGTCCGGGCTGATTGGGCATTCCTTCCCAAATGACGCAACCGTATTGCGGTTCGATGATAACAGCATGCGGGATTCCAAAAACGCCCAGCGCCTTGTAGGTTCTCTTTTGAAGGTCAATGCCGACGGCGAATTTGAGGTCTTTGCCTTTGAGGGCGCCGACCATTTCGTCGATTTCTTTGGCGCCGGTTTCGCAAATGGCGATAACCTGCAGCTCGTCGCCGTACTTTTCCTGCCAGTGGTTGAGCATGGGCAGAGTTCTACGGCACGGCGGGCACCACGTCGCCCAGACTTCCAGGAGAATGTACTTCTTTTCGTATCCGGGTTTGGGCGGATTGCTGTACCAGGATTCCACCTCGATTTTGGGAGCTTCACACCAGAGGAAGGATTCCGCCCAGAGTCGCTTTGGACGTTCAGCGGCGCGCTGTTCCCACGGCGACAGTTTCGCCTCGATGGGCTTTTTGGACGGGTCTGTTACAACCGGCTCGTTGTCTTCCGCCGGGATTTCGTCTGCCATGACAAAACTCGATCCCGCAAGCAGGGTGCAAATGGAAAGCAGTGTAAAAAGTCTTTTCATAGTTAGAGGGCAGGGTAAGGGATGAAGGGAATAATCAGCGTCTGTTTACTGAAAAACGTTTTTATGCATTCTATTTTCGATAGTATTGCAACACTTCTGCCAGCGGAATCCAGCGCAAAGTCAAAAAGCCGGCAGAAGTGCGAAGTTCGATTGTATTCAAATGCAAAATATGATCAATCAGTCCTGTGCGGATTTTAAGCATTTGGATATTGGCGTTGTAAACGTAGCCAATTTCAACGGCAAAAATCCCGTGTTTGACAAAAGTTCGTTCCGTTGTAATAACGTAACAGGCTCTGAACCATTTTAAAAAAACAACTGTCAGTATAATGGCTGTAAAAAGGATAGAATAAAACATCCAGCCGATTCCAGCGGCGGGAGCGTCGTTGAAAACCATTGCCAGAGATGGAATGATTCCGAATAAAAAGAAAGCAGCTCCCGTCAGTCCGCATTGAATAAATAAAACGGTCTTAGCGGGATGAGCGGCGTATAATATTTTTTCGTCTCCCCCAATGAGCTCTTGTATGAGATCAGGAATCGAATTATTGATTTGTTTTTTTCCTGAGAAATGGCTGTTTGAAATCTGATCCCAGCCCAGTCTTTCTCCTTGGACAGGCGGCGGGGGAGACGGCATTTCACCGAAACTCATGGTATTGGGATGAATCGGCGGGGTAATTTCTCCGGGAGCGGGAATATCTCCGTTAACGGGAACTTCTCCCGGCAGAGGCGGCGCGGCGGTGGGCATTTCGCCAAATGACGCTTCCGGAGTCGAATTGGGTTGAAACACTGGCGCCTCGATGGATTCTGACGACAGTTCAGACGACAAATCCGACGACGCATTGGCGGCGCCGTCTGTTGAAACAGGAATATCCTCAGACGACAACTCGCTTGAGCTGGAACTTGAATTTTTCGCCAATGTACTGTTTGAAAAAAGCCCTTTTACAGACGACGCCTGCCGCCATTTTCCATTCTCGCCAACGCGAACTTTGACGTTCGGCGTTATCTGGGAACGTTCTGCCATCTGACGAAGCTGGTTCGAGGAAAACGGACCAAGTACAGAGTCGTTATACTGAATGTACCATTGACGTGAAGACATGGTTAGGCAGGAAAAGTTAGGGGACTTGAGTTGTTGACTTCCAGCTGTCAGCCGTTAATCGTATGTTGGCAGCTAAAAGCCTGGAATTTTATTCTCAGAACAAATTATAACATTATTATAATCCCGATTGCTTATTTTGTCAACGACCGGGGTATAAATTTTGAAGCATTGATGCAGGATTGTCGTTATTCCTGTTTCGCGGATGTTTTCTCTTTGATGCTGTAGTTTCGCCCCGGCTTTTGATTAAATGACGTCAGGAGTTCCGCCAGCAGCCCTGTACAGAGGAATTGCGCTCCAACAATAATAAACAACACGGAGAACAGGACAAACGCTGAATGGTTTGAAAAGCGAAAGACGTCGCCATTGTCGCCGCAACATTCTCTAACGCCGGTGAAAAGACGGGTTAAAATCCACAAAAGAGCCATGAAAAATATGCCCAGTCCGCCCAAAGAAAACGCTCCCATCCCGATGTTGCCCATCACGTGAAGCGGACGCTGACCGTAGGACGTTACAAACTTAACCGTCAGCAAGTCCATAAATCCCTTGAAAATTCGAGTAACTCCGTACTTCGATTTTCCAAACTCTCGGGCGCGATGGTTGATAACAATCTCGCTGACTTTGTATCCTCGCGAACCTGCCAGGACGGGGACGAATCGGTGCATTTCCCCGTAAAGAGTAATTTCGTCAAAGATGCTGCAACGATAGGATTTCATGCCGCAGTTGTGATCGTGAAGAACGACTCCGGTCAGATAGCTGACCATGGCGTTGAACACGCGTGACGGATAGACTTTATGCCATGGATCGTGCCGAATCTTTTTCCAGCCGCTGACGCAGTCAAAGCCCTCTTCCATTTTCGCCAGAAAGTTGGGTATTTCGTGCGGATCGTCCTGAAGGTCGGCGTCCATGGTAATAATGATGTCGCCGGTAACTTCGCAGAACCCCGCCTGAAGAGCCGCCGCTTTCCCGAAATTGCGTCTGAACCGAATTCCGTGAACGCGGCTGTCGTTCTTTGCCATTGTTTCGATTACAGACCACGACGAATCAGTCGAGCCATCGTCGACAAAGATTATTTCCAGGTCGTTGTACTCGTTCTGTTGAGCGACTTCGGAAATTTCCTGTAACAGTTTTTCAAGGCTTTCTTCTTCGTTTAAAACGGGAATTACAATGGACAGTTTCATGGCAGGCAGGGAGGAAGGGCTTTTATTATAAACATTTAATAACCAACGCAATAATCAGACCGATAATGATCAGTCCTTCGCCAATGATGGCAAGGAGTTTGTAGTCTTTCCAGAACGACGTTGACGAAGGAATGGCGGGGACGTCGTTTGACGTAACAGCCGCTTTTTGCTCACGCAAATTGTTTATTGCAGACGTCGAATCGGTTGTCGGATGCGCGGCATGACTTTGATTGGAAGACTCTGTTTTATGCTTTTGTTTGTTGATAACGCCGGACAAATGCAGATCAATTTTAGTGGGCGTAATCTGTTCGAAAACGTCAGCAGCGTTTTTCCAGTCTGTCCAGCCTTCGCGCCAGACAATCGAACTTTCATTGATTCGTCCTTCGTCCAGCCACGTTTTCATGATCTCTGCTGAAGCGGGACCGTACTGTCCGCCGGTAGACGGACGAACGTACCATAACGCATTAGGAGCTTCTTCAAACGGATCGGCTTTGGGCGCAGGGGCTTGATACGTTGGTTCAGGCGCAACGACAGGCTGTTCGCGCGGAGCGGAAAGCTCAATTTCTCTGTCCTGTCTGGCGGAGGTAAAACTGGCTCCCGCAACAGCGTCGGGGGCGGCGTCAGGAGCAATGGCGTTAAGGTTGACGGATTCGGCGTCCTCTGAACGTTTTGAAGTCGATTTCCCTTTGCTTGACTCGCGAGTGCTTGTCAGAGGGATGTCGACGTCTACGCCGCAATAAGGGCATACGCCTCGACGCCCCGCCTGAAACTCCTTAACGTGCAATTTATGACCGTTTGGACAAAAAAAACGAATTCCCATGGTTCAAACAATTTGAAGTGTAAAAAACTCAAAATTTAATTATTAGCGTCCAAAGGCAACGTTTGCCGATTTGCTTCTGTCGCTCCAATTTCTATTATGCACAAATTAAAGAAAAAATCAATATGTAGAAGAAAAAATGAAGGAAAAATCTTAAAAAAGAAAAACGGATGATCGAAAATAGTCAATTTAAGCGATTTGGCGGCAGGATAAAGCGCTCAGAATAACAATGTCAACGAACAATTCCCATTTTATCGCAATAACTAACAAAATCTGAATTCCGAATTAAGAATTCTGAATTCCTTCCCCGCCCCCTCTGGAAAGAAAATCAATTTTAGTTTATAATAGTATTAAGAGTGCAATAATATGAGTTAGCAAGAATAACTATGTATTATGTTTCACGGAGCTTAAGTCATGAAAAAACGAATCGTTTTATTGTTCCTGGCAACAGTTGTTGCTGTATTGGGAATGCAGGTTTCCTTTGGACAAAGCGTCAATCGTCCTTTAACTTATCAGAGCGGAACGAAAGGTTATCCTAATATTGTAATCATCTGCGCCGACGCGTTGGGTATTTCCGATTTGGGCTGTTACGGTTCGGAAATCAAAACGCCCGCCATCGATAAAATCGCCGCTCAAGGCGTTCGATTTACTCAGTTTTATAATTCCGGTTCTGCAACGTCAACGCGCGCGTCGCTCATGACAGGGCAGTATCCTCATAATGTCGGGCTGGGATACAAATTGTTCAATTTAGGCATGAACGGATATCGCGGCACGCTCAATCAGGAAACGCCAACGTTGGCAGAATTGCTCAAAGTCAAGGCGGGCTATCAAACCCTCATGGTTGGACGCTGGGGACTTACTTACGGAATCGGCAAAGACGGTCCAACTCACTCCTGGCCGACGAAGCGCGGTTTCGATTCTTTCTATGGCACGCTTGCTCTTTCAGACAACCAGTTTAATCCCGCGACTCTTAAAATGGGAGAAAAACCCTGTGCCGCCCTCGGCAGAGAATTCTATTATATGGACGCCATCGCCCGCGTTGCAGGGGATTTTCTTAACGATGCGTCGAAGTCGAGCAAACCTTTCTTCCTTTACGTCAGTTTGCCGGGTCCGTATATGCCGCTTCAGATTCCCACTTCAGAACTGCGAAGTTTGAACAATCGCTATAGCATCGGCTGGGATCAGATTCGCAAAGAACGTTATCAGCGCATGCTGGCGATGCATACAATCAATCAAACGACTAAACTTTCTCCGCGAGATTCAGACGTCCCGGACTGGGCAAAAATGGGACCGTACGCTCGATGGCAGGCGATGCGAATGGACGTCTATGCCGCTCAGGTTCAAGCAATGGACAGAGCAGTTGGCGAGATTTTGGATTGCGTTCAGCGAGCCAGCGTTGGTTCAGATACGCTGATTATTTTCCTGTCCTCTTCCGGAGCCAACGGGACGGAACTGCCAGAGGGATTCAAAGGCGCTCTGTACATGTCTCCGACGACAAAATCCGGTCAGACGGTTTTGTCGGGCAACAATCCGCGAATTCCGCCGGGATCAGAAAGAACGTATCAGTCCTACGGAATTCCATGGGCAAACGTCAGCAACACTCCTTATCGCGGCTATGCAGAAAGTACGTATGAAGGCAGTTTGGCTTCTCCGTGCATTATATCGTACTCCAGAATGATGACGCCTGGTCGCGTTACTCATCAGGTTGGGCACGCAATCGATATCATTCCAACAATTTTGGACATAATCGGCGTCGCTTATCCGGCAAGCTTAAATGGATATAAAACTCAGCCTCTGCCGGGCATGAGCCTCAAGGGCGTTTTCCAAATGCAAACCAAACCCCACGACCCTCTGTTTTGGGAATTCAAAGGCAATATTGCCATTCGATCCGGAAAGTGGAAGCTGGTGGCTCAGTATAATCCTGCTGGGGAAGATCAGCGAGAATGGGAACTGTACGATATGGAAGTCGACCGGGCGGAATCGAACAACCTCGTTGGCGATTATGGCTCCGTCGCTCAGGAACTCTTCCGCAACTACTCCAGCTGGGCGAAGAAAAACAACGTTCACGCCTGGAAAGAAGTTTCAGAAAGAGTTAAAATGTTACAAAAGCGCGCTGCTAAAATTGGGAATAAGGAGTAGGGAATAGGCAGTAGTTAAGATAATCATGGTAACGGATGTCTCCTAATTTTTACTCCTTACCACTAACAACTAACCACTTACAACTAAATTCAATGGCTAAACAAAAGAACAACTGGTATATCGGGATAGACGTTGGCGGCACCAAGATTCAGGCGTCGCTATGCAAGGAATGCGGCGTAGTCGTCGCGTCGGCTCGAGAAGCGACCCCTCGCAACGGAACGGCGGACGATACGATTAAAGCAATCGTCTCCGCGATCGCCAAAGCGTTGGAGGAAGAGAACAAGAGCATCAAGGACATTGCCGCCGTTGGCATTGCAGTTCCGGGCGTTGTAGACCCGATGGGCGCCGTCGTCGGAACGCCTAACATGAACTTGGGCGGCGTCAAGCTCAAGTCGATTCTGGAAAAGAAACTCGGCGTTCCCGTTTCAATCGGCAACGACGGCAACCTCGGCGCTCTGGGAGAATCCTGGGTCGGTTCCGGTCACGGTTCCAAATCAATTATCAGCATCTGCGTCGGGACTGGAATCGGCAGCGGAATCGTTATCGACGGTCATCTTCTTCCCGGCGCGTGTGACGCCGCAGGCGAGATTGGTCATATGCACGTTCTGGACGACGGCCCGGTTTGCGGCTGCGGGAATCACGGCTGTTTTGAAGCTATCGCCGGGCGACTGGCAATCGAGCGCGATATTCGCGCTGCGTTGGACAATGGCGAAACGTCTGTTATTTCCGACTTGATGGCGCAAAAAGACGGTCTGATTAAATCCGGAATGCTCAACACGGCGTTAAAAAGCAAAGACGCGCTGGTTACCAGAATTGTTACAAAAGCGGCTGTCGTTATCGGTCGCGTCTGCCGATCGGTTCGGCACCTTATCGACCCGGAAACGATTATTCTCGGCGGCGGGCTGATGGAAGCCTGCGGATGGTTCCTCATGCCGATTATTCAAAAGGAGATCGAAGACGATCATCTTATCGCGTCCAAGCGAAAGCGGGAAGTTGTCTATTCCAGCCTCGGCGACGACGCGGTTGTTTTCGGCGCGCTCGCTCTTGCCAGAACGGACATCGGCCGTTCTCCCTTTGACGCCGCGTTTAACATTCTCCCTGAATACCCGGAACTTATTTTGAAATCAGATGGTTCCATTGAAGGGAAAAAGAAGACGTGGAAAGAGTCGTTTTATATTCGTCCGGACGGCAAAGAGAAATCCTGGAAATCGTCTGCGTCGCCAGAGCCGGACGATATTGCCAGCGTCATTTCCGGCGGCGTGGAATGTCTGTATGTCGGCTCCAAATCAGGATCCGTCCTTTCAGACGAATGCAAGGAATTCCTTCAGCAGCGCAACATTCAATGGAAAGAAGACAGCGTTGCAAAGACGATTCAGAGTTACAACAAATCCACTGCGCGCCGCGCCACGATTTTCATTTAGGCGCGGAAAATTAGGCAATAGGCAATTTACAATAGGCGCGAAGCGCTTCCGCTAGAACCGCGTAGCGGTTCAATATCAGTAGCCGTGGATTTTAACCCACAGAGGCAGTAGTAAATTTTAAGTATTGCTCTAATCCACTTTATACTTACCACTAACCACTAACCACTAATCACTTACCACTCATGATATTAGACGGCAAAGCCCTTGCGGCAACCCTTCGTACAGAAACAGCGCAGGAAACGGCGCAGTTTATTCAGAAAACCGGCGTTACTCCATGTCTGGCGGCGATTCTCGTCGGCGACGACCCGGCAAGTCAGGTCTACGTTCGCAACAAAGAAATCGCGTGTCAAAAAGCGGGAATTAAAAGCGTCTTGCACAAACTCCCGGCTGAGACGACTCAGGAAGAACTCGAAGCTCTTATCGATAAACTCAACGCAGACCCGGAAATTTCCGGCATCCTCTGCCAGCTGCCGCTGCCCAAGGGACTCAACGAAACGGCGATTCTGGATCGCATTTCTCCTGACAAAGACGTCGACGCGTTTCATCCGGAAAACGTAGGGCGGATTCTTCAGGGACGTCCCCGATTCCTGCCCTGCACGCCGGCAGGAATTATGGAATTGATTCGCCGAAACAACATCGAAACCAAAGGGAAAAACGCCGTTGTTCTCGGCAGAAGCGACATCGTTGGCAAACCGATGGCGGCTTTGCTGATGCAAAAGGGCGTTGACGCCACCGTTACGGTTTGTCACAGCAGAACGAGCAGTCTGGCGGACGTAACCCGGGCGGCAGAGATTCTTATTGTCGCTATTGGAAAGCCCAAGTTCGTTACCGCCGACATGGTTGGCGACGGCGCGGTTGTAATCGACGTTGGTATCAACAGAACGGAAAGCGGTCTTGTCGGCGACGTCGACTTTGACGCAGTTAAAGACAAAGCGTCGGCGATTACCCCGGTTCCCGGCGGCGTTGGCCCACTGACAATCGCCATGCTGTTACAGAACACGCTGACTGCAGCGAAACAGCAGTTTGCAAGCAGAAATTAGTAAATGAAAGGCGGTAATGAAGCGACCAACGGTACGTTGCCGCACGCGCAGTAGGATAAGGTTTTGTCTCCAAAAAGCCGGTTTTGACGCCATCCACTTCCAATCAGGAACCGACCTTGTCGGGCGTAGTTACGCAGTTCGCCGAAGGCGAACCTTTTTTCGCCTAACGGCGAATGCGTAATTCCGTTCGCTAACGCTCACTTCATTACCGCCTTCCAATCTATTTACTTCTCTTTCTTTTTCATCTGATTGGAGATAATATCGGAGACGGAATCGTCAAAGGATGCGGAGTCGTCCTCGACAGCGGGAGCCATAGCGGGAGCTGCAACGGGAGCTGCGAATTCAGCATCGGGGGCATATGCCGGAACGGGAGCCGCAGCTGCGGGAGCAGCCATTTCCGATCGCGGCGCTCCTAACGCTTCCATTCTCGGAACTGCCGCCGCGCGTCTGCTATATACAGCTCCAGACGCTCTGTCAGCGGCAATGCTCGCTTTGCGTTCCGCCTCGATCTTCTTGGCGTTTTCCGCCAGCCACGTATCGCGTTTCTTTGACAGGTCGAGAATCTTGGCGTTCAATTCCGCTCGTTTGGCAGTCTTTTCCTTGACAACCTTTTCAAGCTCTTCCTTGGAAAGCCCCTTCATGTCTGCGGGCAGATATTCTTCTTCGACAGCTTCCAGAGCCATGTCGTCGTCCGCCAGCGACTGAACGAGGTCGCCTTTGCCCTGAACGGCGCGTCCTTTGGACTTAACGTTGTACGCGGCGCGAGAGGCGTTGAGCATGACGTCCGCTTTTTCCGCCATTCTGAGTTTTCCGACAACGGCGGCTTGCGTTTCCATTGAACCGTACGGAATAACCGTTGAAGAAAGCTCTCTGGTCAGCGTTGCAATTTCGTCGTCGTACGGCGTGCGAATGACAATCATGCCGCCGGTCTGGGCGATTTGAACAAACTGTCCTTCGCTCTTTTTGGCGATGTCCTGCCATATAGGCGTCGTTGAGGAATCGTTTCCGCATTGAATCGTATTAATAATGATGAACTTCTCCATGGCAAGTTTGCACGTTTCCGGATACTTGACGTCGTCCTTGTAATCCATGTGAGGCGGGCAGTCGCCGACGAGGAAAATAACCCGGTAGACGTTCTGTTCAGCAGGCGACCACGACATCTTTGTAACGGCTTCGTTGAGAGCCTGATTGACAGACTCTGGCGAGTCGCCGCCGCCTGCCGCCTGGAAGGACTGCAATTTGGCGTAGACCGCGTCGATGTCGTCAGTCAAGTCCATGATTTGAGTTACGTATTCGTCGCCCCGGTCGCGATAGGAAATCAACCCGATTTTGATTTCCGGAGCCGGATCCTGAGAGATAATCGAGTTGGCGATCGACCAGATTTTCTGTTTTGCGCCTTCAATCAGACCGGACATTGAGCCGGTGGAATCGAGAACGAAGACGACTTCCGCCCGAGGCGTTTCTTTCTTCTCGGCAGCGCCTTTCTCAGTTGGTTCGGATTCCGGTTTCGGCGCGGCGGCGTCTTGGGCGAACGCTGTAAAGGTCGCCAGGACGGCAACCAGACCAATTAAACATTGAAATACTCTTTGACGCATTGTTTTTTTCTCCTTTGAGGTCAAAAAAGGAAATGGAATTTAACGTACTCTAAAATATTATTACGGATAAGTTCTCATTTTGCTAGCCCCTTTTTTGAGATTTTTTCAGAAAAACTCCGTTCCGGCAAAATTGCCGGAAGAAATCAGTCGATTTTTATCGATTTCAGGGGGAAAACCATTGAAATAATTTCGATGTGGGGTAAAATTTGGGCTGTTTCGTTTGGAAACGGAATAAACGAATGTCTAAAACCGCCTTTGAACCAAAGACGATTTGTTGTTCATCACTTTAATTTTACGAAAGGTAGTTTTCATGTCGCAGTATTCAGACGCCGTATTGGCACAAGTTATCGCTCGCAACCCGGGAGAACCCGAATTCCATCAGGCCGTCAAAGAAGTTTTGATGTGCGTCGCCCCGGTTTTGGACAAACGTCCGGAACTGATCAAAGAAAAAATCGTCGAACGTTTGGTCGAACCGGAACGTCAGATCATCTTCCGCGTTCCATGGGTTGACGACAAAGGCGACGTCCAGATCAACCGCGGATTCCGCGTTCAGTTCAATTCCGCCATCGGCCCGTACAAAGGCGGCATTCGTCTTCACCCGTCCGTTTACCTCGGAATTATCAAGTTCCTGGGCTTCGAACAGATCTTCAAAAACGCTCTGACCACCACCCCGATCGGCGGCGGCAAAGGCGGTTCTGACTTTGACCCGAAAGGCAAGTCTGATCGCGAAGTCATGTCCTTCTGCCAGTCCTTCATGACGGAACTGTTCCGCCACATCGGACCCGATACGGACGTTCCCGCTGGCGACATCGGCACCGGCGCCCGAGAAATCGGATACATGTTCGGACAGTACAAACGCCTTACCAACACGTTCACCGGCGTTCTGACCGGCAAAGGCTTGCAGTGGGGCGGATCGCTGGCTCGTAAAGAAGCCACCGGTTTCGGTCTGGTTTACTACGCCACCCGCATGCTTCAGGATGCGGGAACGGACTGGAACGGAAAGCGCGTTATCATTTCCGGTTCCGGCAATGTTGCCATTTACGCCAACCAGAAAGCGACTTCACTCGGCGGAAAAGTCATTGCCATGTCCGACTCCAACGGATACATCGTTGACGAAAACGGCATTGACCTCGACGCTATCAAGCTGATCAAGGAAGTTCGCCGCGGACGAATCAAGGAATACCTCGACGTTCATCCGGAAGCCTCTTATACCGAAGGCTGCAAGGGAATCTGGACGGTTCCAGCCGACATCGCTCTGCCGTGCGCTACTCAAAACGAAATCGACGGCGAATCCGCTGCCATTCTCGTTCGCAACGGCGCGAAATTCGTTGCTGAAGGCGCCAACATGCCGTCAACTCCGGAAGCTATCTCCACGTTCCTTGACTCTGGCATTCCGTTCGGACCCGCCAAGGCTGCCAACGCGGGCGGCGTTGCCACCTCCGCTTTGGAAATGTCCCAGAACTCCATGAGACTGCACTGGACGTTCGACGAAGTCGACGCCAAACTGCACGGAATCATGAACAGCATTTACGATCAGTGCACCGCAGCCGCGGAAGCCTATGGACAAAAGGGCAACCTCATGGCTGGTGCGAACATCGCTGGTTTCGTCAAAGTCGCCGACTCCATGCTGGCGCACGGCGTTGTCTGATAAATCCGCGAAAACAAATCCTCCTGAATAATAAGGAATTGTAGACAGTCCGGGAGCTTCGGTTCCCGGATTGTTTTTTTTAAAATGACGACTGCGCTACAAATCCCGCCACAGAACAATTATTCATCACGCCATAGCCCGAGAATTGGGACATTGAGGACGAGCTGACATGGGCGGTTAACGCATGGATGAGGGCTGCGACTAAAAGTTCGAATTCAGAGTTTTTGCCCTCGTCTTTTCTCTGACAGTCGGCGCTATTGACGAGTATACTATATTATTATAACGTCTGTTTTTTTCAACTCGTGACATGAAAACAGACGAAAATCCTGCCAAATTTTAATTTTTTTTAAAATTTTTGGAGAATTTTTAAAAAGGGGGGCTTTTTTTATCAGAAATTCATGTTATACTTGTAACATTATGAGAAGAAAAACTACTGATATCCCGACCTCCACAACTGTGTATGAGTTGTGCCGTAAAAACGATCCGGAAGCATGGGATCGTTTGACAAAACTGTATAAGAAACTGATCCAATTCTGGCTGAAGGAATTTGGCGTTCCTGCCAAGGACGCTGACGCTGTCTGCCAGAACGTGTTGACAGAGATGTCAACTCAGTTTCGTCGTTTCCGTAAAGGAGATCGAGGCAAGTTTCGCACTTGGCTCCGAACGATTACCTATTCTTGCGTAACGGGGTACAACACAAAGAATCCGCGTAAAGCGAAAGCTGCTGATTCCAAACCTGTTGACGTCCAGAATATTTCCAGAGCGCAAAACAAAAAGGAAAAGTCGCTTCTTTATCGCTACTTTGTTGCATTCTTCAAAAACAAGGTTGCTCCCAAACACCTCCAGGCGTTTGAGCTGGTAACGGTTAAAGGAATGACTTCCAAAGCAACGGCGGAAGCGCTTGAAATGACTGGCGATAACGTTCGTCAGATCAAGTGCCGTCTGGAAAAGCGAATTTACGCTGAATGGGACGGATTGCTCTAAGTTCTAATTGGAACGAAGTCAATTCAATCGTTTTTGGTTTTACTAACAATTAAGGTCTGTGATTAGCTCTAATCGCTTATCACAGACCTTTTTATTTGTCGTTCTCAATTGTTATTTGCATGGATCAGTTTATTTGTTTTCGCAAGCCAAAACTGACCATGCTCCAAAAACTCTCGCTGTTTAATAATCGCTTGTCCCTTGACAGGGAAAACGCCTCTGACAGGGATAACTACTCAAACGGATCCTCTTCGTCAAGATCTTCAATATCGTCATCTGGGACGTCGTCAGTTTTAGAAGAACTGTCGTTGTCGTCGTTACTCTCATCCAAATCGTCAACGCTGTTGTTCAAATTATCCAGCTTTTCCAGATATTCCTTGGCAGACTTACATCCCATTTTTGCAGCATCTTTGATAAGATTGAGTCCGGTTTGAGCGTCAGCTCCTTTTTCTTCGTAGAGAACTTGTCCCAGTCGGAAAACGCCCAACGCGTCTTTTTGGGAAGCGGATAGTTTATACAATTCGACAGCTTTTGCCTTGTCCGCCTTGACGCCAACGCCATCCATATAGAAATCGCCTAAAACCACAAGCGCGCTTCCGTTTCCTGCTTTTGCAGCTTTTTCTATCCAGATGAACGCATCGTTATCGCTCTTTTTGGCGATTTTGCCGATGTAAAAATCCAGCCCCAGAAACAGCATTGCTTCAGAGTTTCCCTTCGTTGCCGCTTCTTTAATGAGAGCATATCCTTTCGGGACGTCTTTTTCGACGTTGAAACCATCGCATAAAAAGCGGCCGTACCAGTACATGGAGTTGGGGACGCCTTTTTGGGCGCCGATGCTATAGCATAAAACAGCTCGTTTTCCATCTGGTTCAACGCCAACGCCGCGCATATAGAAATCCCCTAAAACGTCGATCGCTTTAATCGAGCCTTTTTCAAGAGCGGCTTTTTCCATAAGGGTAAACGCCTTTTTGTCGTCTCTGGGGAGGAGCCTTCCAAAATAGTATTCCAGAGCCAACGTAAAAATTGCATCGGGTTCGCCCTGGAATGCAGATTGTTGAAGCCACAAAAGCCCTTCTTTCGTTTGCTCGTCGTCCTGAGACGTCAAAAGCAATAGGGCTAACATATATTGACCGCCCGGATTCTTCCTTTCGGCTGCTTTACGAAACCATTCCTCTACTTCATCATGATATTTTTCTTTGTCTTTTCGGTACAGAAGTTGAGCATAATAGACCATTGCTTCATCGTTGTCCTGATCTGCCGCCATTTTATAGTATTTGAGCGCTTTGTCGGGATTTTCCTTAACGATGACGCCGTTATTATAAAAGAATCCAATGGTCAATTGTGCATGGACATCGCCTTTATTCGCCAACGGCTTAAGCCACAGGAAAAAACTTTTTGGGGTAGGAAACAATTCAAACAGAAAGCCTTCACGAGCTTTCGGATTGTAATCCTTGATAATAACCCTGACGGCTTCGTTGTCGCCGGATTCTGCGTATCCTTTTAATATTTTGTATGGATTGACCAAATTTTCATAGCATTTAATATTGACTTCCTGATAGCGTTTGGGAGCAACGGATTCCGGCAGCTTTTCGATGCATTTGCTGAAAATGGGAAGAAGAAAAGTTTTGTCCAACGGGAGGTATTCGTTTAACATGTCCGTTGGAATAACGCCGATATTGAATTCGTCTTTTGAATGGAACGGCTTTGATAAAACATCGGCAGTTTTAGAATTGTCAACCGGGTTTTCATTGTACATAAACACTACCAACCATGGCAGTTCGACATTAGAACCGATATAGCTGGACGTTTTATTAGTCGGAATGCCGAAAACAGAGTCAATTTGGTTGTCGGTAATTGTAATAATATCTTTATACAATGTATTTCCTTCTGTTAAAATATTGTTCATTGTATTAAAAGCCAACAAGGCGTCTTTAAGAGTGAACTCATTGCCAGGTTCTGGAAAAACATAGATATCTCTGACATACTTGTCTGTATGAAAGGATATAATTCCGGGCTGTTTTACATTGTCTAAAAGAGAATTTCCTTTGGAATCTTCAATGAGCAGTTTTCCGCTGGTGAGACTGAACGACAAATCGTTAATTGACGTTCGGTTGTCAAACGCCTCGATAAAAGCGCGATTGTTCATTTTTAGAACAAACGAGCTTTTTTTAATGCGGCCATTGGGAGCGATAATCGTTTTGCTGACTTTCGGCTGGGCGTCCGCGCTGATTGTTTTGGAGCCGGACGTAACAGACGCTTCCAGTTGAGAGGAATTGTCAAAGCGATACGTTTCCGAACCCAGGTTAATAAAACTGAGAGTAATGACAAGCTGACGATTGTAACGTTTGTCTAAAGGGGTTGAATTGCGATCGTCGTCGCTTCTGCGGGTGGCGAATTCGAAGAGCGTCTGTTCCATCGAATCGCTGTCAACGTCTTTAGTTAATGTCCACTGCTCAACGATGGAGTCTACTGACCACGCTAGCTTTCCAGGAATAATTCCGATACTTTCGCTGTCTGCAAAAACGAAAGCGCTGTTGAAAAAAACGCACATCGTAACAAAAATGGCAATACATGTCTGTTTCATGTTAATATTCTCCAAAGTTTAAAGCTACTGGACTGATAGGTGTTTTAATCGCACCCGCAGCGCTATAAATGAAAACCTGATTTTCTAAGGGATGTTAAGCAAACGAATCTTCGTTGTCCTGGAATTCGTCTTCCTCGTCGAGGGCTTCAACGTTGTCCGAATTGTCGTCAAGGAATTCTTCTTCGTCGAGGTCGTCAATGTCGTCATCGGAGTCGTTGTCAACGTCTTCGTGATCGTTTTCTTCAAACGGATTATCAATACCTATTATGTTTACAATATCTTCATTGAATGAGTCTCCGTCTGGTTCGTCGGTGGTTTCATCATCTTCATTTTCATCGAATTGATCTTTCAAACCATCCAATTTTTCGAGATATTTTTGAGCTGGTTTGTTTCCCCTCTTTGCTGCGGCATTGATATAATTTAATCCCATTTGAGCGTTGGCGCCGTTTTGTTGATAGAGATATTGTCCCCAACGGAAAAGACCATGGGGATCTTCTTTGTCTGCAGACTGTTTATATAATTCTATTGCCTTAGCGCGATCCGCTTTAACGCCTCGTCCAAAAATATAGAGATCGCCTAAAACTGACATGGCAGAAGAATAACCGTCGTTTGCTGCTTTCTCAAGCCAGAAGAAAGCTTCTTTGTCATTCTTTTTAGCAAAATGCCCAATATAGTAATCAAATCCGATATAATATTCCGCTTCATTATATCCGTTAACCGCAGCGTCTTTAATAAGACGATACCCTAACGCGACGTCCTTTTTAACGTTATAACCATCGCATAAAAAGCGACCGTACCAATACATGGATTCTGGAACGCCTTCTAATGCGCCATATCCATAACATATAGCCGCCATTTTTTCATTTCGTTCAACGCCGATTCCGTGCAGATAGAGATAGCCTAATATGTTATATGCAAGGTCGTATTTCAATCTGGCTGCATTGTCAATAAGAGAAAATGCTTTTTTTTCGTCTTTGGGAACTCCTACGCCATATAAATATTGCATCCCTAATCTGTAGATAGCAGCCGGATAGCCTTTGTCAGCGGATTTTTTAAGCCATTCAATTCCTTCTTCAAGTTTACTATCGTCTTTTGAGAACAATAACTCTATTGCCAACAAATATTGACCGCGAGCGTTGCCGAGTTTTGCTGCTTTTCGATACCATTTCATGGACTCGTCAAAATTCTTGCTGTCTTTTCGACGAAGAACGTTAGCGTAGCAAACCATGGCTTCGTCATTCTCTTGGTCAGCCGCCATTTTATAATACTTGAGAGATTTGGAAAGATTCTCCTTAACGCCTTGACCATTTTCATAATACAAGCCTGTAGCCAATTGAGCCTGAGAATATCCCTTATCAGCAAGGTTCTTAAACCATTGAAAAGCGTCTTCAAGTTTCTTAAACAAAAAACCGTCCTTGAACAATTTGTCTTCTGGATTATAGTTCCTGCCGATAGCGTCAATCGCTTCATCGTCGCCAGATTCCGCAAACTCTTTTAGTTTCAGATAGGATTTTTTAATACTGCCAGCATTATTGACTTCCTGATATTTTTTCGGAGCAATTGATTCCGGAAGTTGGGAAATATTGTCTTTAAATTCATCAATCAAAAGCCTGTCATAATAAACGGATGGAATATACGTCTTCAATAAATAAGCAGGAATAAACCCAATCTGGAACTTGTCTTTGGAATGAAACGGCTGTTGTAACAGATCAGACGTTTTGTCGTTGTCAACAGGGGTATTGTTAAATGAGAACAAGACTATCGTATTCGATTTTTCGTCAACAGCGATTGGAACTCCCAAAACTTTTTCAAGAGATCCGTTTTGAATAGTAAAGAAATCTTCCTTGTTAGACGGTTTATCGGAGTTGTTGCCCATAGAAACGCTAAAACTGTTCATAGCGTTTAATATATCATTAACAGTATATGCTTTTCCCAGTTGAGGAAAGATATAAGCTGTGGATGTTCTATAGGGCGTGATTATGTTTAATACGCCAGAGGCTTCAACGTTATCCAGAAGCGAGTTTCCTTTTGAATCTTCGATGAGCAGTTTTCCGTTAGTCGGATTAATTAACAAATCTCCAATTGCCCCGCGATGATCAAACGCTTCCGTAAAAGCGCGATTATTCATCTTGAAAAGAAATGAACATTTTTTAATGCGTCCGTTGGGGACGATAACCGTTTTATTCGACGTAGGAATTGCATCGACGCGAATGGCTTTATCGCCTTTCATGATTAACAGTTCGAGTCGGGAAGAATAATCGAAATGATAGGCGTCAGAACCAAGATTGACGAATGCCAGCGTAATAACAAGCTGACGATTATAGCGCTGCTCTACTGGAATAAAGTCATGTTCGCCGTATTCATCGCCGTCAACCGTCCAATGAACCTGTTCAAACGATTCGCTGTCGATTTCAGATGTTTGAGTCCATTGTTCAACAATTGAATCAACATTCCAGCCCAACGCGCCTGGAATAATTCCGCGCCATTCGCCGTCTGCAAAACAAAAACCGGAAAACAAAAGAACAAGAATCGTCATTTGAATGCCGATCGAAAATTTTCTCATGGTTGAAAACTCCATAAATGTGAAAAAGTCTGTTATGATTTAATATCCATAAACACCTGATATTAATTGTATCGTTTTGTTGAATAGATACAATAGGGGGATATGGACTTTTCTTTATTGGACGCTGAAATCGCCTCGAATTGACCAGATTAATCAGGTTACGATCTGAAAAATTGGGTTATTGGCGTTTTAGAGCGTTCTCCCAAATATATAAACCGTCATTTTTCCTTGACGTGACACAAAATCAGTCAAAAAAAGAAAAATTTTCTATAACGCCGTCTTGAGATACAGGGCAATTCGACTTTGGAAAGATAACAAAAAACGGTCTGTGATATATTCTTGAGCTTATCACAGACCGCTTTAATTTAGACTAATGTTTTACCAGACTAATCTTTCTTTTCGCGAATCCAGTCGGTATGGCAGGCGGTAACGCCGTCGCCGTCGGTGCGTCGATAGGTGTGAGCGCCGAAGTAGTCTCGCTGCGCCTGGAGCAGGTTGTCGGGTCGAGTTTGCCGGTTATGTCGCCGGCGTAGTAGCACGCGATATATTTATCTTCCAGTGCGAACGCCATATCCAAAATTTCTTTGTCGCTCGTGACTG
>JAFSMW010000033.1 GCA_017447745.1 Thermoguttaceae bacterium | reverse complement strand
TCTTATAATTTTGCGGTCTAACTTTAATGATAATCTAAAAGTAAAATAGATAAAATAAAATCTTTTCTAATCAATACAACAGAAATATTTTAACGCAAATTTTCCTTAAGTTGATACCTATGGGGTTAAAACCCACGGCTAGAAATATTAAACCGCTACGCGGTTCTATGCGGGCGACACGCCCGCGAATCGGACTCAACCATGTGCAATTGCAGGAAAAATTTGCGCGCACCCAAATCCCCAAGACCAATTCTATTTATACAATACTGCTAGATTTATCTGAATAATATATCTCTTATCGAAAATCCTTAAAAAATTTTTTAAAAATATTGCAAATCTGAAAATTTCAGTGTATAATATATCAAGAGAAAAATTTTAAACATTTTTGTTTACTAACCAATATACCCTATTATGAAAAGATTGCTTTCAACCGTAACGCTTTGTGTTTTGACGTTGGCGGCGTCAGCTGTTTTCCAGTCTGTTCAGGCGGATTTGGTCAAAGTTCCTACGCTCAATATTCGCGCCATTTCCGGCGACGCCGATATTGACAATCAGTCCACTTACGTGATGGCGGTCAACTTCTGGAACCAGCGCGGCGGAGAGGTTATCAACGTCAACGGAGTTGATTTTACAACTGTCGCAAATACTAATACGTACACGGCTAACGGCGTTACGTTGACCTACGGCAGCAACACAACCGGTTCTATCCAATACAATGGAGGAAACTCCTCCAACATTGGATCAGGACAACTTGCCGAGGTTATGAAAGGCATGATTTTTAACGATGGTCAGGGACCAAATGGCTCAGTCGAGATGTCCTTTACCGGATTGACGCCGGGTCAGGATTACACCTATACTGTATACGGTCGAGTTTGGGGCGGAAACGATAACAGACGTCACTCCTATTCGTTCTTTTCCAGCGGAAACGATACGCCAGACCAGTTTGTCAAAACGTACGACTCTCAGAACAATCTTGTTACAGGTTATGCGATGTCGGAAGACAACCCTGTCGCGTACTGGCCGTCTTTAAACAACGGAACGCCTTATCTGGTGGAATACACGTTTACCGCTCCAGAAAATGGAACGTTCAAAATTCATGATATTGGTACTGAGAACAACAATTCATGGCACTTGTACGGCATTTCTCTTAAACAGTCGACATTGGGTCAGACAGACGTTCCGGTTTCAACGGATATCGTTAAAAACGGCGGATTTGAAATTGACACGTTCGTTTCTACAGCAGATAAACACGGCTACGTTTCCAAGAATTTCCCTCTTACCAACTGGACGTCCAACATTCCCGGCAGAGTCGGTCTTGCTCCTGACTGGTCAGATTACAACAGAACGTCTCAAACCTGCAAAGACTTTATCAATGCAACTCAGGCAACCAATGCCTATCTGCCGGACGGCAGCCAGCAGGCTCTGTACTTGCAGATGGAAGGGGGCGTCAGCCAAAATATTACGCTGGAACCCAATACGGATTACGTTTTGTCCTATTACACCAGTTCCCGAACTGGCACCAAAGATCCGAAGTATGCGGTTGACGTAGACGGTTCAAACGTTTACACAGGCATTTTACGCGTTAATCAATTTGATAAAAACAAGTTTACATATAACGCCATTCCGTTTACCTCGCAAGCTGGCGATTCCAGTTACGAAACGACGTTAGCGTTTACCGGATTGCTGTATTCAGACGCAGACGGCAGTCAAGACCGTTCTCTGCTTTTGGACAACGTTCAGATTGTTAAGGCAAGCGAATACGTCGCTCCGACGATTGAAGGATCCAAGCACGATCCAACGGTCAACGGCTGGCAGGCAAACCGCTGGAATTCTCAAGCGACCGCTTATTTGAGCGGAAAAGCCTCTGATTATTCTCACGCCATCAGCCTGGGCGATTCCTCAAGTACAGTTCGTCCCATGACGACAGCCGAAGGCGAAACGCTGAATTTCCAAGGAGGAATGGTTCCAACTGCCGGTGTTGGCGCATTATCTTATCAATATCCAACTGGCAACGCTACCTTGGTTGGTTGGGGAAACCATAACGGCGGTTTTATCAGTACGCTTTATACAGACGACAATTCTAAAAATTTGGCGGAATGGACCACCTGCTCAATGGACAGAATTACGCTCAACGGTTTGGAACCGGGCGCGACCTATGAAACATTGGTCTACTTTAGATCGTACGGGTCGTCAACTCGTACAGGCTACCTTACGATTAACGGAGAAAAGTCGCCGAAGATTGACGTTGTTGGCATGGCAAACGCTGACGGCGGCGGGCTTGTTGTTACTTATACCGGCACAGCAACCGATTCCGGCGTTATTAATATTCAGATTGAAAACTTAAATACAGATACGTTCCACATGGCAGCCGTTGCCAACCGATACGTCAGCGCGGCGGAAACAACGTACAACATCCCACTTCAGGCGCGGTTTAACAAGAACGACGGCTCTTCCGTTTACGGAACGACGCCGGAAATCGCTTTGGGTCAGCTGGCGTCCAAATCGTGGGTCAAAAGAGGGAACAATCAGGCTCTGGTTAATGATAGTTTTGACGCCAAAATGAGCTTTAACAGCGGCGCTGCAATTGACTATAAGTTTACAGGAGAACGAGCGTCCGCCACCGAGGAAGAGATATTAGGCGCTAACTACGGCGCCAGTAAAGTTACGCTCAGCGCCGACCTCAGAGTGGGAACTACTGGAGGAACTTACAGCGATAACGCCCGCGGCGTTGGTCTTGGATTCTTTGATTCTAAAGCTGGTTCTACTGTTGGCGGTGAAATCGGCAGAGGATTTGCTGGATTGGTCTTGGATGCCAACGGAAACTTGTATTATTTCGATAAGTCCGACGATCAAAACAGCGGTCATGTTCAGGCGGTAGCGTGGGGAACGGACAAATCCAACGGCGGAGGCGCGTGGAATAAAGACGCCTGGACGAACGTTGCTATCGATTTGGAACTTATCGACGACGGTCTGAAGGCGAAAATTACTGACGTTCATGTTGTCGGTTCCAGCGCAGATTACAGCGCTCTGATTGGAAAAGTGTTCAACACGACCGACATGATTGGGTTTACAGCTTCCAGTACGTCCACTGGTACAAACGGATATGTTGACAACGTTCAGCTTATCGTTCGCGAAACGGCTACGCCTGAAACGTGGAATCAAAAGCATGAACAGTACAAGGCGGACTACATCGAAGCCGCTGGTTCCGATCTGGCGACGGCGACGTCCTTCCGCGGAGAAAACGGAACGGTTGTTGCCGGCACGACTATGGATATTATCGATACGAAGTCCAATAACGTCTGGCAGCGTCGCGGCATGGGGAGCGGGTACTGGAATCTGGACGGTTCTCATTCTGGCAACCCGCAGTTTACGATTATCGAAAACCAGGCCAAGGGCAGCGCCAACAGCGGCATCGCGCTTGACTGGGACAAGGCGGAAGTCAATTCCATGACGTTGTCGGTTGACCTTCAGATGAATACTTTGTCAGGCTCAGACTACAATCAATCTGCTCGCGGATTGGGTATGGGCTTCTTCGACGCTGACTTTGGAGCAACAGAAGGTGAAGAAGTTGCCCATGGTTTCTCTGGTATTGCAGTTAATCCTTCCGGCGCATTGTATTATTACGAATCTACGCCAGACGGTTATACAATGTCAACGCCGATTGCTTTCGGCGGCTCGTTTGATAAAAACGAATGGTATACGCTGACGATGAATCTGGACTTCTTCCAGGAAGACGGCAAACTGATGGCGACGTTGACTGACGTTTCCCTTTCCGGTTCAACGGCAGATTATTCCGACTTGATAGGAAGCGTCTTTAGTACGACCGACTTGATTGGTTTGCTCTCTTCCAGCGCTACAAGCTGGGATTACTACGGCGTGTTCGACAACTTCAGCATGAGCAAGACTGTTCCTGAACCGTCGACGTGGGCGCTGCTGATTCTCGGCGCGGCTGGCTTGCTGTACATGCGGAAACGGGGCAAGAATTAGTAATTAGTAATGAGTAATTAGTGATTACGCAAGCGTAGTACACAGTTATTAGCGAGAGTAAAGCGAAAGCTAAACTCTCGCTTTTTCTTTTACCAAAACCGCCAGTTTGGCGCTTTGCGAAAATTACTCATTACTAATTAAGCTCGTATTCTGTTAATTTCTGCCGTCTATGCAAAAAAGTTCGGTTTTTCTTGGGAATTATCAATAATTGAGTCTGGAATCCCCTTTTATTATCCGTAAAAATAGTGTAAAATTATAATTGTACAACATATACGTTAGCTGTACAACAAACCGGATTTATAAAGGATTTATCCAAAAGCGCGAACCAGTTTCTTTTGGGGATAAATCTTTTGAATTGTGAATTTCATGTAAACAGATTTAGAAGGAGAATTTCATGGCTAATTTACCGGACTTCATTACCAGTAATACGCCGGTGTCGAAAGACGATCGTATTTCCTGGGCGAAAGGCATCGCGCCTGCCTATGCAGGCATTATGCTTTGGTACGCATTTTGGCAGGCTCTTGTTAATTTGGGTAATGCAAATGACGCCTCTGCGGCGATTCTGTCACAGGGCGTGGGCGTTGCGCTGGCAGCTTTGGCGGCTGCGGCGGCAATCTGCTTTATCTTCTTTTATTACGTACCGGGCATGCTGGGCATGACAACCGGGCGTCCGCTGTCGGTTGTCGGTACGAGCGTTTTCGGCGCCCGAGGCGGATTCATTCTTCCCGGCTTTTTGATGGGTTTGCTTCAGTTCGGGTGGTTGTCTGTCAACGCGACCTTCGCGTCCATTCTGTTGTGGCAATGCTTCAAAGGCGATTTTAACACGGAATTTACTGTAATTGTTCAGGACAAGCTGTTCTGGGGAATTGCGGTTGCCTTTATTATTCTGGCAGTCTTCATGGCGTACAAGGGAATGAAGCTGGTTGGATTTATCGGACAGTACGCTGTTCTGGTTCCGATTGCCGCCATGATTCTTCTCCTTATCCCAACGTTCAAGGGCGTAAGCAACTTCGACCCGACAAAGGTTGGCGGTGCTTCCGCGAGTATCGAAGAAGCTGCTCCCGCTGAGGTAGCTCCGGTTGAACCCGCCGCCGGTCAGGACGCTGCCTCCACAGCCGAACAAGTTGTTGCCGACGTCAAAGCTGACGCTGCCGCTGTTGCAGAAGAAGTTAAAACAGCCGCTCAGGACGCTGCCGCCGCTGTCAAAGAAGACGCTGCCGCTGTTGCAGAAGAAGTTAAAACAGCCGCTCAGGACGCTGCCGCCGCTGTCAAAGAAGGCGCTGCCAAGGTTGAAGAAGCTGCCGCTGCTGCGCCTGCGGAGCCTATGACGACGCTGGCGATTTTCCTGGGCGTTATTGCTTATATTACCGGGTTCTTCGCGACTGCTGGCGCCGCTGGCGTTGACATCTCCTCAAACGCTCGGAGCAAGTCTGACGTTATTTGGGGCGGATTCTTTGGAATCTTCGTTGCGACCTTTATTGCCGGCGCTGCTGCGATCTTTACGGTTGCCGGCGCGTACGGCGCTGGGCTTCCTGGAATTACCGGAAACAACCCGGTTGCCATGATTAGCGCGTTGTGGGGTCCCAAGGTTGCTTTGGTATGTAACGTCTTGCTGGTTATTTCCGCGTTCCCGGCAGCTTGCGTTTCCTCCTTGATTGGAATCGCCAGTCTCAAATCGACGCTGTCGAAGATCCCGCCGTTTATTTCCGTTGGCTTGTGCACCTTGGCGGCAATCGGCATTTGCCTTATGGGCTGGGGCTTGGACGCTGGTACGATCTTCGGATTCATCGGCGCGTCCTTCGGTCCGGTCTGCGGCGCCATGATGGCGGAATACATCCTTACCGGCGGCAAGTGGACTGGTCCGCGCGCTGGATTCTCCCCCGCTGGCTGGTTGGCGTGGTTACTCGGCTTCATCGTTGGAAACTGGAACGTGGCGTTTGAGAGCATTAATTGGGCTGGCTTTAAAGGTCTGACCGGCTTCGAGATGCCCTGCACGCCGATGAGCGCGTTCATTGTCGGCTTCGTCGTCTACATGCTCTTCTGCTGGGCGAGAACGTCCGTCATTGAACTGGAAAGCGAAGAGTAATTTTGGAGTGCGGCGGCTTGCCGCCGCTTTGTCCAGCGACCCGATAGCGATGTAGAGTAAATTTTTCGGAGTGCGAGAGTGAAGCGTTAGCGGAACTCTCGCTTTCTTTTTAATATAGAATCGCTCAAATCGTCAAGCGTAGCTTGATACAGATAATCAATCTTCTTGACGGCAAGCCGTCAAGTACGAAAGCGGGAGCTTTGCTCCCGCACTCCGAAATAGATTATCGGCTAACGTGTATCGGACGTCCTCCGCGTCTCCGCGCCTCCGCGTGAGATTTTTCCGGGGGCGGAGTCTCGCAGCCGCTATCGGTTCTCCGCCTGCGCTTTGGCGGCGTCTTGGACGCGGGCGCGTTCGTCTTCCAGGCGGGATTCGTACTTGTCTTCGTACTTCTGGTCGCGTTCGTCCAGCTGGCAGCCGGGCATGTCCGGGCGAGGATTGTCGACCAGGACGCGGCGTCCTTCCTGAATCAAAGCCAGAGCCTGTTTGTAGGCGTCGGAGTTCTTGTCCAGTTTCTGCAGGCACGGGCTGAGTTCCGGACGGTCAAACCAGACCTTGTTGGCGTTGCTTTGATGTCCGAGGTTGATTCCCGTCAGTTTGGAAAGCTGGTCAACCTGCTGACGCGTAAGCGGAGAACGACCGAAGTTGTTGGGACCGAAGGAGCTGGCGTATTCCGGATAATACGGCGCGTTGAGGTCAAGCCACGTAACGACGCGGTCTTTGTCTTCCTGCGAGAGGTTGAGCTGGGCGTCGCGTTCCGGAACGCCGTGCCCGTTGAGAACGACGTCCGCCAGGCGGGAAACGGATGAACCCCACGTTCGAGGGGTTTGAACCTGAGCGGGGCCGGCGCCGATGACGTGGACGACGTCCCGATGCGTCATCAGTTCGTAATACGAGTTGTTAAAGACGAGGTTTCTGTCGCCTGCGAGGCAGATTCGGGCGGCGCCCGGCTTGCCGGCGTCGTGACATTTAACGCAGTGTTTGTCGAACACGGGCTGAACTTCTTTCGTAAAGGAGAAGTTGCGAGCCGGACCGTACCAGCCGTCGAGTTTGCTCGGCGCGCGCATCATGGCGATAGTCGAACGGCGCGGGGCGACGGCGTTGAGCCGGTCTTCGTGACAGCCGATGCAGCCCTGATTTTCGCCCGGTCTGACGATCGTTCCGGAACGCATGGACTGAATCATTCGCCCCTGTTCGTCGAGAATCTGGAAATAGACGAACGTATCGGCAGGCAGCTCGAAGTTGGCGGAACCGTCGGACTCAATCGGAACGGTGCCGAGAATGCGCTTGTTGACGAAGTCGTCCCAGTTCATGCCGGGCGCCTGTTCGCCCTGTCCAAACCAGCCGCTGGAACGCGTGTAGAACCGCTTTTCGGGCGACTCGACAACGCGGAGCCATTTCGCCGTCCCGCGCGGGATCGCTTCCATGCCGGTTCCAATATAGACGTCGGCGACGTAGAACGTCCCGGTCTTTTTGCTCAAGTCGGTTTTATCGACAATCAGACGCTGCTTTTCGTGCGGCGCGACGACAATCGGGTCGAAACAGCCGCG
>JAFSMW010000032.1 GCA_017447745.1 Thermoguttaceae bacterium | reverse complement strand
TTTTGAAAAAAAGGTTCTTCCCCTCAAACTCCCCTTTCCAAAAAACTTTAGTAAGGGGAGAAAACAGTAGTATTAGCAATAACCAAAGCGACCAACGGGAGCGGTTATTGGCAGGCGCGCGGCAGCGCGGATTGGGAGCGGCGCCTCGCCGCCGGCGAAAATCCGTTCAATCCGTAAAATCCGTGAACGGGTTGTCCCGCTCACGACCAATGAAACGTCGCTACTCTTCGCAGATAACCCGGAAGCCGACGTTGTAGACGCGCTGGTAGGTCGGGAAGCCGATTCGATACCCGTTGCGGCATTGAGCCGGGCGATCGTTCCAGCTGCCGCCGCGGGCGACTTTTTCCGTATCCAGATTGCCGGCGTTGCGGCCGTCGTTGGCGTTGTACGGATAGGCTTTGTAGTCGGACTGCGTCCATTCAGCAACGTTGCCGTTCATGTCGTACAGACCCCACGGGTTGGGCATGTAACGGGCGATACCCTTCGAACCGTGGTAGCCGGCGCGCTGCTTTTCGTACAGGTCAGCGTCCCAGCCGGGAACCATCTGGTTGTCGGACTGGTCAACGACGCGCGGCAAATACGTCTGCCAGAACGCCGGGTTGTTGACCGGCTGCGGGTTGACGCCTGTTACAACAAACAGCCGCATGGAGTTGTCCGCCATGTTCGCCTTGTCGCCGAACTGAACGTCGCAGCCGAACAGACGTCCGTTGTCGCTCTTTTCCGCCTTGCCCATGCCGTCAGACCACCAGAACGGTTTGTCGGTTCCGGCTTTCGCCGCCCATTCCCATTCGGCTTCGGTCGGCAGACGGAACTTCTTCCCGGTCTTGGCGGAGAGCCACTTGCAGAACTCGTTGGCTTTCTGCCAGGAAACGCGGATGACGGGCTGATCGTCGTGGTTGGCGGGATAGCCGCGGTGAACGTGGTCTTTCCATTGCTGATCGATGAAGTTGCTTTCGTGGCTCGGGTCGAACTGATGGAACATTTCGTTGGTAACTTCAGTCGTTCCCATATAGAACGGTTTTTCAATCACGACTTCGTTACGATTCGCTTCCGGACGCTTTTCGGAATCGTCGCCGATAACGAATTTTCCGGACGGAATGTAAACCATATCCATCTTGACGCCGTTGCCGAGGTCAATCGACTGCGTCTTGGGTTCGTAGTTGTTGACAACCGCTTTCAGACCGGTGGGATTCTTCGTATTGGGCGTTTCCCACTTTTCGGGCTTGATGAAGTCTGGACGCGGGACTTCATCCATAACCGCGCCCTCTTCGGGATAATCGTCAACGTTGGCGTAGAGAGCGCGGAGTTCCTGCGTTCTCTTTGCCATCGTTTGAACCTGCTGCAGACGTCCGCCCATGGTCGACGTCGCAACTTCAGACCACGTCGCGTTGTACGGCATGTTCATGTCGATCCACAGCGCCAGCTCGCGAGCGGCGGTATCGTCCAGTTTGACGTTGTAATGGTTGCCGTCGCGCAGCATCTGCATCAGCGGAGACGTATTATAGTAGTATTCCATCGGATAGAACATGTGCGTATCGGATTCCGGTCCCGGACGGCGCAGGAACGGCATCAAAGCCCAGTACGAGTTCCCCAGCGCGCGGGGGCCGGGGGCGATGTCTTTGAAGTTCGGACGGTTCGGCTTCGACCCGTCGTGACAGCCGACGCAGTATTTGTCGAGAACGGGCTGAACTTCTTTCTTGAATCCAACCGGACGTTTCGGGCCGTTAAATTCGACGATTCTGTCGGGAGCGCGGCGCGCCGCCATGTTGAACTTCGCCGGGGTTACAGAGTTCTGATTTTCGTGACATCCGGAGCAGGTAACCTTTTCGCCCGGCATGCCTGTCAGCCAGGAACGCATGATTTGAAGCGCGTTTCCGTGTTCGTCCAGCGGCTGGAGAGCCAGCGGGACGTTGGACGGAATAACGAAGTTGGCGCTGCCGTCCGGCTCGACGTTGACTTCGCCCAGC
Organism: Thermoguttaceae bacterium; assembly: GCA_017447745.1. Classification (GTDB taxonomy): domain Bacteria; phylum Planctomycetota; class Planctomycetia; order Pirellulales; family Thermoguttaceae; genus RUG11551. The sequence goes on along the minus strand of JAFSMW010000032.1, from coordinate 10,161 downwards.
AGGACTTTGCTGTCCCAGGACGTTTCTTCGCCCATGGCGTTGTGATTGCCGATGCCGCGGTATCCGTACTGATAGCCGAAAACGCGGAGCTTTTTGACCGTCCCGCGAGGAACGTTTTCCAAACCGGGGCCAAAATAGACGTCTGTAATGTAACAGACGGATTCTTTGTCTTTGTTAATCGTTCGGTCTGTAATAACCGGCGGGCAGGGGCGTTCCTGAATCGCAAACGGCTCGTAGATTCCGAAATCCGGCGACTCTTTAATCAAAACCATGTTGTCGAACGTGTCGACCAGATACAAGCCCCATCTGTCCTGCGGGGTGGGCTGAGCGGAAACGAGATAATAGTTTTCGTCCAGCGGGCAGGGGAAGAGGAACTTCGGCCAGGAACCGTCAACAAGCTGGTCTTTAATAATCGGCTCGACTTTTTTGTCGCGGAACGGGATTTGCTGAACGACGCCTTCCGCTTCTTTGCGGCCGCGTTTGGGGTCAATAATATGCAGTTCGCCCATTCTGGCGACGCCGTGGTGTCCTGTTACAATCGTCGCAAACATCTTGGCGTTTTGACCCGGAATCGGCTTGGAATAGAACATGCTGTTGGGCCAGTACGAGCCGGAGCCGTAGAGTTCAACCTGGTTTGTTCCGTCCGGATTCATGTTCATCATGATTCGGGTGAAGTAGTGGTTGATGTCGACGTATTCCCAACGCAGATACATGATTCGACCGTCGTTCATCAGGGTCGGGTTCCAGTCCTGATCCTGTTCGTAGGTCAGCTGACGGCACGTTTTGAGATCTTTTTCAACGCGGAAGATGTTGCCGACGTGTCCGGCGCCGCCGATGCACGGAACGCCCATCATGGACGCGCTGGAAACAAACAGGTACGAACCGTCTGGAACGAAGCAGCCTTCGACGTTGTCGACGTCCGCGCCCATGAACGGGGAAATCTGCTTGAATTCCGGCTTTTCGCCTTTGAGAGCCTTTTCCAGATCGACTTCGTAAACTTCCCACGTGTTCTTGTCTGACTTGGCTGTAACAAGAATCTTTTTAGCGTCCCATTTCATGCAGATGTCGCCGATAAACGAATCGTACGGCGCGTCGATAATCGGTTTGATGGGAGCGTCTTTATCGTGAATGGAAATGACGGCAAGCTGGTTGCCGTAGTTTCCTTTACCTCGCGAGCAGTTGGACATCCAGTTGGACATCAAGCCCGCATTTTTCGCCGTTCGGACGAGAACCTTGTCGAAGTCGAGAAGCGGGTTTGCCAGCAGGGCTTCGCGGCGGAATTCCAGAAAATCCTTCGCCGCTTTGAGCGTTTCCTCTACCGACGCCTGATTGGTCGGGTCAAGAGAGGAAAAGAGCTTTTCGTACTTTTCCAGTTCCGCCAGATACTTCTTGCCGTCGTATTCGTCTTCGTCGTATTTTTCAGACAGGTCTTCAATCGCCATGCGGAGCGAGCCGATCTGTTTAACGGCGCGGTACAAGTCGGGAGAAACGCCTCTCATAACGCGTTCCAGACGAGCTTGCGCCAGGCGCGCCATGAGGCGGTCGCGTTCTTCTTTCGACATCGAAGCGCTCATGTCGTCCGGATCGCCGAGGATTTGAACTTCCAGCAGCGACGCCCAGGAATTGGCAGGGTTTTTATCTTTGGCGGGATCGCCGACTTTACTCGGATACGTGCTCCACATGCGGATTTCCACCCAGTCTGCGGTCGCGAGATACTTGCCTTTTTCCGTTTCGAGGAAATCGGTTAAGAATCCGCCAGAGCCAGCGCCGAGAATCTTGTCGCCGGTCGTCAACGCAGGCGCGCCGTCAAAGTTGGGACGCTGACCCGGGTTGGCGGAATTGTTCGCAAATCGGACTTCGTAGTCCTGATGGGATCGGCTGTCGATGTTGCCGGTGTAAACCGCCAGTTCTTTGATGTTGCGAACTTTTCCCAGATAGAACGCCATGACGGCAGGCTTGCCTTCCACGCCGACGCGCCCCATGCCGCCGCATTCTCCGGCGGAGTTGTCACGCAGCATATTGACGTCGCTTTGGTTGACGCCCTTGACCGCTTCAATCTTCGAGCCGTCAAAAAGCAGGAAATTCAATATCGACCGTTCCGAAATGTTTTCGGACATCGGACCGTACTCGTTCGTTCTCCAGGACTGGGTCGTCATTTGAACCTCAGCCCAGGCAGCCGAGCAGAAACACGCCATCACGGCGATCAAACTAAAAAGTAACGCTCTTTTCATGATTAATCTCAAAAGTAAAGGAAGGATTTAAGGAACTACGGAACGCAGCGGCAAGCGTCGCGCTCTCTAATTCGGGTTATTTGTTATCTGCGATTTTGAACGACCTTGATCGCGAAATCAAGGAAGAATTGAACTCCTAAAAACAATAAATAAGCTGCCAGGGGCAGGAAACTGACGCACGTCAACGTTACAACTTCTTCAAGCGCGTTAGCGGCAAAACCAAGCCCCTCAATAACAGACGTTTCTTCATTTATCGTGAACGACTGAATAATGGTTCCAATCAGCTTCAGGGCGTACAACGTCATAATAAATCCGTAAAGCCCCAGCGACAGCCGCAAAAACAGCTTGCTTAAATACTGAATCGCGCCAGCCGCTTCCGACGCCGGCGACAGCGAGCCGTCAACCGTCATGTTGAGCGAACCGGGGTTAGCCGCTGTAACAGAGCAAAAAGCAAAGGCGGCAAAGAGAACAAATCCGTAAATAGCGTAGCCAATCAAGATGGATGAATTCTGACTGTTTAATCCGGTAAAGAAAGCGCTAACCAGCCCCCAAATCGCCAATCCCAAAAAGACGACGCATAACGAGTCGGGCAAGGCGGTGGAGACGATTCGACCTTCTCCCAGATTATTCAGACGTGTTAACGACGGCATAAGCCGCTTGTTGACGTAGGCGTTTGCCAAAAGAATAATAATCGGCGTTCCAAACATGCACAGAAGTTTTAACGAAGCTGCGATATTAAATTTACAAATCGCAAACGCCAAAACAACAATCAAAACAACGCTTATCAGCTGAGCCAAAACGCCAATTGAGGCGAAGAATTTTCCCATCGCCGCAGCGACTTTGCCCGGGAATCCGGATCGGAGCATGTTGGGAATGAAGTCCAGAAACGCGCCCTTTTCAATCAGCGTGTCCGCCCCGGACATTGCCCCGGCGTTGTCAATAACTTCATCGGGATCGGAGATAGAGCCGGAGACGTCAAAAAGCGTACCCGCTCCCACCGCCGGTTCCGCTTTGGCAGAATCAGTTTTAACCGGTTCCGTCCGTTCAGGCTGATTGTAGCTTTCTGGAGGCGTCGCCGCTTCTGGCGCGTTGACGTTTCGCATAACCATGTGACCAGCCGGCGGCGCGACGTTTTTATTAACTGCGTTCGTTCTCGGCTGAGACGTTTTAATCGTCAGCGGCGGACCGGCAATCGGCGGCGCAGCGGTCATGGCGTCTTGAAGAAGCGCCACTTTACCCGCAGGCGTCCATTGCCCCAGCAGTTCGTGATACACCAAATCGGTCGCCTTGATCTCCCCACGCTGCATGGCGGCGCGAATATCAGCAAGGGACATCGGTCCGATTGTATCTTTATTTCGAGCAAAATACCATTTTTCGTTTTGATTCATTATATATCTCTTGACAGTAAATGGACAATGGGGCTTGCGGCAAGAAAATGCAAATAAAAAATATCCTTGCATTTTGACGTTAAATCTTACCACTCTATTAATTATACAAAAAGTTTTTTCCTAATACAAGGCAGTCAGAGCAAATTTCTTAAAATTTTTCTTTTTTTCTTGAGAAGAGAGGGGGAAGGCAGTAGGCAAGAGGCAGTAGGCAGTAGTTTTTCGCCTTCGGCGAAATTAAAAAACTCCTCACTCCTCACTCCAACAACCAACGAGTTAATTTTGAGTTACGTCAACATAGATGTACTGTCCGCCGTTTTCCTGGGCGAGACGTTCGATAAAGTTGCCGTTGGGAGACGATTTTGCCCCGACGCCGAACTCGATTGAGTTGATCTGAACCCCGCCGGCATCCCGGGCGCGTCGTTTGATTTCCGCCAGGTTCCCCGCTGACATGACCGGCTCGTCTGCATCGGTCAGGAAGAAAATCACGTCCGGTCGACACGCCAGCGCCCGCTTGAGGGCTTCCATGTGATCCGTCCCGCCGACTGCGGAAATCGCGTTGACGAAGCTCTCCGCGTTGCGTTTCCCTCTGGAATCCGCCAACGCCAGATCTTTATTTGGAAAAACCGAGGTATCCTGATTGTAAAAGACGATGAGAAATTCCTGCTGCGGCGTTAAGGAATTAAACGAGCGGATCAGCTCCCGTTTCGCCAGACCCAACGCAGACCGCGACCCGCCGCCCATACTCCCGGAGCGGTCGAAAACGTAGACGAATCGCCTGCCCGTCCCCGTCGTTCCAAAACAGCGAGCCTCGCCTTTGCCTGCGTTTTCCAAGGCAGAACCGACACCCCCGGAACCGTCGCCCGGACCGGACAGAACGCCGTCGAGGTCAGATCCCAGCCCGCCGCCAAGGTCGTCAGCGGTAATTCCCAGAGCGCCCGGCAGAGCCGACGTCGGGTCAGCGTCCAGCGACAGTTCCGACGCGATATCCGCTGCCGATTCCTGCTGTCCGCTTTGATTCCCCTGACTCTGCGCCGCCGCAGAAGCCTCAAATTCCTCGGCGGACTGATAGTACGTCTTGCCGTCGACCCGGCTTTTGAGTTCAATGCCGACTTCCGCCGTCCTGTCGGAATCCGCCCCGCGAATAACGACGACCGTCGTCCGCAGCAGCAAAGCCAGGACAATCAAAATAATCAAATGTATCAACAGCGAAATCGCCCACGGAGGAACGCGGCGGATAAAGGAGTTTATTCCGCTCATAACAGGTGTAGTTAGTTAGGAGTGAAGAGGGAGGAGTGAGGAGTTAGCGCAATCGTCATCCTCAATCGTCTCTATTTACTAACTGTCATTATACCATATTCTTTCTCCCTTTGCAATACCGCAAACGCCGCGACATTGAAATCCCCCCTCTCTGCTCTTGTCAATTTTGTAAAATCGGGTATAATCTATATAGTTAGAAGTGAGGAGTGAGAAGTGAGGAGTTGGCGCAAAGCGATCCCCCAGAATTATCTCTCACTTACCACTTTCTACTAACCATTTACCACTAAAATTTCCCCCATGCAGTTACTGATTCGCGATTTAACGTATTCCCTGGGCGGTCTGCCGCTGATTGAACACGCCGACTTGAACGTCGAAGCCGGTCAGCGTCTGGCGTTGATTGGTCGGAACGGGGCGGGGAAGACCACGTTTCTCAACCTCGTCGCCGGCGAACTGACGCCTGACTCCGGAGAGATTGTCAAGTCCCAGGGGCTGAAAATCGCATCGCTGTCGCAGGAAGTGCCCCGGGATTTTTCCGGCTCTGTCTACGACATCGTAACCGAAGGGCTGGGAGAAGACGGCAAATTGCTTTCCCAGTACCATAAAGCGTCGCAGGCGCTGGCGGCGGGCGACGACCGCGCGGCAAAGGAACTCGACCGGCTTCAGCAGGAACTGGACAGGAAAAACGCCTGGAACCTGTCGCAGCGCGTCGATACGATTCTGACGCAAATGCGGCTGACGGAGTCCGATTCCGCCCGAGCGAACGGGTCGGACGACGCGTCTGTTATTTCCGCCGGACGCAAACGCTGGACTCTGCTGGCAAAGGCGCTGGCGGCTCAGCCGGACGTCCTTCTTCTCGACGAGCCGACAAACCACTTGGAAATTAGCGCCATTGAACTATTGGAAGAGCGTCTGGCAGGGTTCCCCGGCGCGATTATCTTTGTAACGCACGACAGAGCGTTTCTCCGCCGGCTGGCGACGGGAATAATCGAGCTGGATCGCGGGGCGCTGTTAAAATATCCGTGTTCTTACGACGACTACCTCGTCAAGCGGAAAGAGTACCTCGAAACGCAGGCGAAACAGGTCGCGCTGTTCGAGAAGAAGCTGGCGCAGGAGGAAGTCTGGATTCGACAAGGCATCATGGCGCGGCGAACGAGAAACGAGGGCCGCGTTCGCGCCTTGAAGGCGATGCGGGTCGAAGCGCAGAAAATCCGCAAGCTGGAATCGGTCGCGAAGCTCAACATTCAGGAAGCGTCTGTTTCCGGACGTCTCGTCCTGCAGGCGACAGACCTCTCGTTTTCGTTCCATAACGACGACGGTACGACAACGACCATCGCCGACCATCTGACGTGTCGAGTCATGCGCGGCGACCGGCTGGGAGTTGTCGGCCCCAACGGGACAGGCAAGACGACGCTTATTCGACTCCTGCTGGGCGAACTTCAGCCCGACTCCGGCTCGGTTCGAATGGGAACAGAGCTTCAAATCGCGTACTTCGACCAGCTTCAGGAAAAGCTCGACTTTGAAAAGACGGTTATCGACAATGTAACAGACGGCGCTGAGCACGTCTACGTCAACGGGCAGAAAAAGCACGTCCTGGGCTACCTGGAGGATTTCCTCTTTACCAACGCCCGGGCAAAAGACAAAGTCAAGTTCCTTTCCGGCGGAGAGCGAAACCGGCTTTTGCTGGCGCGGCTGTTCCTTAAGCCGTGCAACGTGCTGGTCATGGACGAACCGACCAACGACCTCGACGCTGAAACGCTCGAACTGCTGGAAGAGAAGCTGGGCGACTTCGCCGGGACGCTTATCGTCGTCAGCCATGACCGGGAATTTCTCAACAACGTTGTAACAGGAATTCTCGCCGTCGAGGGGAACGGATTCGTCCATCAGTACGCCGGCGGCTACGACGACTACGTATCGCAGCGCGTCGCCCCGCCGTGGGAGACGGCAGTCAAAGAGGAACCGAAGAAATCCAAGCCGGTTCAGAAACCCAAACCCGCCGACAGCAAACCGAAACTGACGTACAAAGAAAAGCTGGAACTGGAAAAGATTCCCGAGGAAGTCGAAAAGCTGGAATCGCAAATCGCCCAGCTCGACGACCGGATGTCCCAGCCCGGCTTTTATCAGAGCGCGTCCGAGGAAATTGCCGCTGTTACCCGTCAGAGGGAAGACCTCCAAAACAAAGTCGACGCGCTGTACGAGCGTTGGGAAGAGCTGGAAGCAAAGCTGTAGGCAGTAGGCAATAGGCAGTAGCCAATAGTTTTTCGCCTTCGGCGAAATTAAAAAACTCCTCCCTCCTCACTCCTAACTCCTAACTCACAAAACCTATTTTAAATGGAACATATCGAGATCATAACCACCTGTCCTGACGAATCGGTCGCTCAGCGCATTGGCAGAACACTGGTCGAAGCGGGGCTGGCAGCCTGCGCTCAGATTTCCGCGCCGATAACAAGCGTTTATCGCTGGAAAGGGGCGATCGAAACCGCTCAGGAATATTACCTTGTCCTCAAGGCGAAACAGACGGACTTTCAGGCAATCGCAGACGTTATTCAGCGCGAGCATCCCTACGAAGTCCCGGAGATTATCGCCCGACCCATTACGCACATCAGCGACTCCTATCGGAGTTGGCTGGAGGAGTAGAAGGCAGTAGGCAGTAGGCAGTAGGCAATAGAAAAAGGCAATAGGCAATAGGCAGTAGGCAATAGGGGTTCGCCTTCGGCGAATTTAATTACTACATTAGACAACGGTCTATTGCTTTCGTAGACTAAAACCCTCGGCTACTAAGACTGAACCGCTCCGCGGTTCCTACTACTGCCTACTGCCTACTGCCTACTGCCTACTGCCTCCCAACCCCTCGCAACTCGCTACTCGCAACTCGCAACTAATATGATATACCTATCCCTTCAGTCGGTCAGAAAACATTTCAGCGCAGACCCGGTTTTAATGGACGTCAATTTTGAGATCCGTCCCGGGGAGCGCGTTGGGCTGGTCGGTCCAAACGGAACCGGCAAAACGACGCTCATGAAAATTATCGCCGGGAAAGAGGACGCGGACGGGGGCAAGATCGAAATTCACCCGTCCGTCAGAATGGGGTATCTGGAACAGACGCCAGACTATTCCGCCGGTCGAACGCTGATTGAAGAAGCGCGTCACGCTTTTGACGAGATTCTGTCGATGCACAAACAGGCGGAAGAAGTCGCCGCCGCCATGGCTGTCGAGCAAGACCCAAAAGAGCTGGAACGCCTGGCTCTGCGGTACGACCATCTGCAAACGGTTCTGCATACGCACGACGCGTATAATATCGACTACAAAGTCGAACGCGTTCTGGAAGGGCTTGGCTTCGCCCGAAGTCAGTTCAATACGATGGTCGAGCAGCTTTCCGGCGGCGAGCAGAACCGGCTCATGCTGGCGAAACTTCTGCTGGCGGAACCGGATTTGATGCTTCTCGACGAACCGTCAAACCACCTCGACATTGAGGCGACGGAATGGCTGGAAGACTTCATCGCCAACGGGACGGCGGCTGTTCTGGTCGTCAGTCACGACCGCTATTTTCTCGATAAAACCACAACCAGAACCCTCGAGCTGTTTCGCGGCACGGTCGATTCCTATACCGGGAACTTCTCCGCCTACTGGACGCAAAAGGCGGAACGGCTTGCGGTCGAAACCAAGACGTACGAAAAGCAGCAGGAAGAAATCGAAAAGGCGAAAGAGTTTATTCGCCGAAACCATTATGGCATGAAAGCCGGTCAGGCGGAAGACCGTCGGAAAAAGCTCGAACGCATCGTTCCCGTCCCGCCGCCGCGAAAAATCGAAGTCCCACCGATGGGGTTTGCCAAACCGTCACGTTCCGGCGACGTCCCGCTCAAGGTCGTCGGCCTTCAAAAAAGCTACGACAGACCGCTGTTCAAAAACGTTACATTTACCATTCAGCGCGGAGAACGCTGGGGCATTCTCGGTCCCAACGGAGCTGGCAAGACGACTCTTTTGCGCTGTATTTTAGGGAAAGAGTCTCCCGACGCCGGACAGAGCCAAATCGGCGGCGCCGTCAGAATCGGGTACTTCGATCAGCAGCTTCACGAAGTCCCGGACGACGCGGAAGTCATCGACTCGATTATTCCGCCCAAAGAGGAAATCGTCCGGACAGGCGAAAGCAAAGGCGGGTTCACGCCAACGATTAAAGACTTCGACGAGCCGAAACGGCGATCCATGCTGGCGCGTTTTGGCATTACCGGCGACATGGTCTTTCAAAAGGTCAGCAGCCTTTCCGGGGGCGAACGCTGCCGCGCCGCCATGGCGCGTCTGTGCGCTCTGGAAGCCAACTTCCTCATTCTCGACGAACCGACAAACCACCTCGACCTGTGGGCAAGAGAAGGTCTGGAGGAATCGCTCCAAAACTTTGACGGCGGAACCGTCCTGTTCGTCAGCCACGACCGTTACTTTATCAACCAGACGGCGGACCATCTGCTGGTTATTGAGCCGGACGGCGCCCGAATTATCGAAGGGAACTACGACGACTATCTGAGAATGAAAAAAGGCGCGGTGAAAAACGCTGCGGTTGCCAAAGAAGAATCCCGCCCGACGGGAACGCAAAACAAGTCTGTTACAAGTAACGCTCCCAAGACAACCCCCGCCGCTGTCGAGAAGAAAGTCGAACCTCCAAAGAAGCGGAGAAAGTTCCCGTATCGTAAAGTCGCCGATATTGAAGCGGACATCGAAAAGACGGAACAGGAACTCGCCGTCCTGCAGGAGAAATCTCTCGACCCGGCAACGCTCCGCGACGGAGCCGCGGTCAAACAGGTATTAAACGAAATCGCCCAGGCTCAGCAGCGTCTGGAATACCTCATGGAACACTGGGAAGAAGCGTCGGAGTTGAACTGGTAAGGGGCGCAACGTTAAAATCTCACGCGGAGTTCGCAAAGAAATGAAAGGCGGTAACGGAAAAGAATAATAATCTTCCGCTAGAACCGCGTAGCGGTTCAATATCTGTAGCCGTGGGTTTTAACCCACGGAGTGAAACGAGCATAGTTACGCTTAGGCGAGCCACGAGTGTAAACCCGTGGGCGTGAGCGAAGCGAATGAAGAAATCTCACGCGGAGCCGCGGAGACGCGGAGGAAGTTCGCGGAGTTTTAAAAACTATGCGTTTTTTGCGTAGTTAGTTTCCATTTCCTAAAACGGTTCTTTTCAGATATTTTTTGAGAAAAGTATGACATTATAAACGTGAATAGTATTGTTTTTTCGCTGTAAAACGATTTTTGCTTGAGAATTGAGCTAAAAGCAGGGGGAAAAGAGC
>JAFSMW010000031.1 GCA_017447745.1 Thermoguttaceae bacterium | reverse complement strand
GCAGCGGCGCAACATCGGCAACTTCCAGCTGGCGGCGGAACTGGTTCGAAAAGGAAAGCTCGGAAAGCTGCTCGAAGTTCACGCCAATACGCTCTGGCCGGCGACGAATCACAACTGGCTGCCGGCGCAGCCCCTGCCGGCGCCCTCGGAAATCGACTGGGACAAATGGCTCGGCCCGTGTCCGTGGCGTCCGTATAACTTCCAGTACGTAGACGGGAACTGGAGAAACTTCTACGACTTCCACGGCGGCGGGATTCTGGAATGGGGATCTCACACGGTCGACCTGTGCCAGTGGGCGGCGCAAAAAGACGATACCGCCCCGGTTAAATACGAGCCGCAGTTTCTGCCGGACGGGTCGAAAGGCGGCGAGGTCTACGCGTGGTACGCAGACGGCGTCAAGCTGGTGATGCGTTCGACCGGCTGGCATGGAATGGGGTCGTGTTCGTCACAGTACGTTGGGGAAGAAGGCTGGGTCGAAACCGGCGACAGCGGACGCATGGCGGTTTCCTCCGACGCGCTCCGCAAAGAGCTGAAATACTTCCCGTCCTCCGGCGCCAACTGGTCTCCGAAAAACCACATTGACGAGTTCTGCGAATGCGTCAAGTCGCGCCGAACGCCGTCCGCCAACGCTAAAGTCGCCGCCCAGTCGCATATCGTCTGCCATTGCGCCTATATCGCCTGGCAGCTGGGCAGAACGCTCAACTACGATCCCGTTAAAAACGAGTTCATCAACGACGAAGAAGCCAACCGAATGCGCTCTCGAGCCATGCGGGAAGGATACACGCTTTAATAGTTAGAAGTGAGGAGTGAGGAGTTACGCAAGCGCTCCTCGAAGATTTAATATTCCTCCCTATTCCCTATTGCCTACTGCCTATTGCCTTAATCAACAACCATGAAATACCAAACCCTATTTACGATTGCGGCGATTGCCGCGCTGAGCGTTATGTCAGTCTGCTTTGCGGACAGCGCTCTTAAAGATGCGATTTTGAATTCCAATGACGAGTCGTTTATTCTCGAAGCGATTCAGAAAGACGGGAACGCCCCGGACGACATTGACGTCAAGACGTCTACCTGTAAACGGCTGGCGGTTTACGGAACGGAGAAGTCGGTTCCCGCCCTGTCGAAAATGCTGGCGGACGAAAAGCTCAACCATCCGGCGCGATTTGCGTTGGAGGCGATGCCCTGCCCGGAATCGGACGCCGCTTTGATTGAGGGGATTAAAACCCTCGACGGCGTTTGCTGCGTCGGGTGCGTCAATTCCGCAGCGGTGAAAAAGCTGCCTGCCGCCGTGCCGGTTCTTATCGCCCGGTTTGAAAACTGTAACGACGCTTCGATTCGCGCAGCGATTTATCGCGCTTTAAGTGTAATTGTGACGGACGACGCACAAGGGTTCCTTCTCTCGAAAGCCAGCCAGCCGGACGCGGACGTTCAGGCGGCGCGCGTTCAGGGGGAAGCCCTTCTCAATCTGGCGGTGCGGTTCAGCCAGGCGGGTCAGCAAGACAAAGCGGTTTCCGTTTGCGAGGCGATTCGTTCCGCGGCGTTCCCGGCGTTTATTCAGAACATGGCTCTGTACCATGAACTGCTGGCAAAGCAGTCTGACGCCGTCGCGCTGCTCAAAGAGAAATTGCAGTCGACGGACGAACGGGTTGTCAACGTGGCGTTAAAGACAATTCGGGAATTTGAACCCAAAGACGCCCCGGCGATTGCCGGCGCGATGATTGATTTCCTCCCGAGTCTGTCACAGGACATGCAATGCCGCGTTTTGTGGGCGTTGGGCGATCGTCAGGACGAAGCGTCGCAAACGCTGACGTTCCCGGTTCTCAAAAAGTTTGCGACCGGGTCAGCGCCCCAAATGCAGCTCGTCGCGATTAAGGGGCTGGGAAAAGTCGCCAAATCGCGGGCGGTGGAATCGTTCGAGTTCCTCATGTCGATTCCGCTGCCAGCCGACGCTGACCAGCTTAAGGATTTTGTTGCTGAACGCAACGCAGCGTTCGTTCGTCTGGACTGCCCGGCGGTGGAAGAGGCGATTGTCAGCCAGTTCCATAAACAGAATTCCGACGTCAATACAACGTCTCTCGTTTGGGCGATTAAGCAGCTCCGTCTCCCGGTTTCCGCAGACGAACTGGCCGCTCTGATTGCAAAGCCGGGCGTGAGCGCTGAACTTCGCGCGGAGTGTCTCAAAGCGCTGGGGCAGATTGTAACAATTGATCAGCTGCCTAAACTGGCGGCGATTCTGGCGGCGGAACACAACGACGAGCTGTCAACCGCCGTTTTGAGCGACGCCTGCGCCCGCATGCCGCAGGAACAGTGCGCGGCGAAAATCGTCGAAGCGATGGGCGCAGCGACGTCGCCCGACGACCAGATCCGAACGTTCCAGCTTCTCAAACTCATCGGCGGGAAAACCGCTCTGAACTATATTGACCAAGCGTGCCAGAACCCCGAGACAATCGACGCGGCAACGCAGATTCTGGGCAAATGGAGTACGCCGGAGGACGTCAATACCGTCGCGGCTATTTGCCTGAAAGTCGCGAAGGAGTCCAAGGACAAGAAGTACGCTGTCAGAGCGATTCGCGCCTATATCCGTTTGGCGAGACAGTTCTACATGCCCAGCAAACAGAAGTTCGACATGTGCAAAACGGCGTTCGAAACCGCGACGCGCCCGGAAGACAAGACGTTGATTTTTGAGGTGTTCAAGCGCGTTATTGAAGTGGAAAGCGCCAAACAGGCGTTCAGCTACGCCTCCGACCCGCAGTACGCTGAACCCGCCTACGACGCCGTCGTTGCCATCGCCGCCAAATTCCAGGGCGACTCCCCCGAACTGGCGCAAATGCTCAAGGAGATTGTTCAGAAGTCCAAGGTAAAAGCCACCGTCGACGGCGCGAAGGATCAGATCAACCGCGTGTCGCTGTCACAGCAGGACGCCCCCGTGGAAATCGTTCGGGCGACCTACGGCGCAGGCGAGAAAACCGTTGACGTCACGAAAAAGGTCAACGAGAAATTCTCCGGCAAACGGGGTCTGAACCTCGGCGAATACAACGCTCTCTTTGGCGACGTCGCCCCGGGACAGTTCAAAACCCTGACGCTGGAAATCCAGTTCAAGGCGACGGGTGAAAAACGCACGCTGACCTTCTCGGAAGACGAAATGATCCTCCTGCCGGTGAAATAATTGAAGATTAATTCCCCCTCACAGCCCACGCCTTTAGGCGTGGGGTTAAGGATAAAGGAGAATATAAATAAACGTAAGAAGCATTCATCGTAGCCCACGCCTTTAGGCGTGGGGTTCCGGATAGCGAAGAATTTTTAATTAAACGCACAAATCCCTAACCCCTCCCTCGCCCCCGTTGGGGGCGAGGGAGGGGTTAGGGGGGGAAGCGTTATGAGGAGCGTTTTCTCCCTGATCCCCCAGATAAATCTGGGGGCTACGATAATTTGAAAATCCATTCCCCCCACGTCTAAAGACGTGGGGACAAGATCAGATAAATCTGGGGGCTACGATAATTTGAATATTTCATTTATACGCTAAAACCATGTCTCATTCCTGTACACAACTGCATATACACATGATTTTTTCTGTGAAATATCGCAATTGTTATTTAACAGGTCAATTTGAAACCCTAATGCATCAAAAAATGCGTGAAATATTAGAACAATCCAATTGCTTTGTTCGAGCAATTAACGGGGATAGAGATCATGTACATTTATTTTTTGATTTACATCCAAGCGTTTCCGTTGCTCAAATAGCGCAACAGATTAAAGGAGGAACAGCGCATTGGATTAATAAAGAACAGACTATTATTCGCATACCAGGGAACTTTTACTGGCAACGCGGATATTCTGCATTTTCCTACTCGCATTCGCACATTGACGCAGTCGTTCAGTATATAAAGAATCAAAAAGCTCATCATAAAACAAGGACTTTTCATGATGAGATGGTTGCGTTATGTGAACGGTTTGGCGTTAAATTGCCAGAGATATTTGGAGTTGAAGATTGATTCCCCGTCACCGTTCACTCCGATGGCGTGTAGCGAATAATAATCAAACGCAAATTATCCTTCGTAGCCCACGCCTTTAGGCGTGGGATTAGGGATAGCGAAGAATATATAAATAAACGCACAAATCCCTAACCCCTCCCGCGCCACCCGTTGGGTGGCGTGGGAGGGGTTAGGGGGGTAAGCGTTTTGAGGAGCGTTTTCTCCCTGATCCCCCAGATAAATCTGGGGGCTACGATAATTTGAAAATCCATTCCCCCCACGTCTAAAGACGTGGGGACAAGATCAGATAAATCTGGGGGCTACGATAATTTGAAAATCCATTTCCCCCACGTCTAAAGACGTGGGGACAAGACCAGATTAATCTGGACCTGTGATTTCCCTTTCCTTCCTGTATTATCCTGCCATGAAAAGAAAAAATCTGTCGCGTCGTTTGTTTTTGGGACAGTGCGCTGTCTCGCCGTTTGTTGTTACTCTGTTAGGATCGGGCGGCGCCTGTTACGCTACAGACGCCGTTCCTGCGCCGGCGTCGGCGGACAGCCCGGAAATCGGCAAGCCGTATGCGGGCTGGAAAGAGGGCGACCTCGATTTGCATTACATCTACACCGGGCGGGCGGAATCGAGCTTTCAAATCTTCCCGGACGGGACGTCCATGCTTCTCGACGCCGGCGAGTTCCACGTTCAGACGGCGAAAAGAACGCCGTTTCTTCCCAACGGGGCGCGTTACGCGGGAGAATGGATCGCCCGGTATATTAAACGGGTCAACCCGGCGGGCGACCACGTCGACTATATGATGTGTTCCCATTTTCACTCTGACCATTGCGGCGTTGACACGTTTAGCGCCGGGAAGACGTCCGGTCGCGGAGACGACTATTTCCTTTCCGGCTTCGCGCAAGTGGCGGAATACATCCATTTTGACGAGGTCTTTGACCGCGCCTATCCGGACTACAACACTCCTGTAACAGCCATGAAAATGCGGGAGACGCAGAACTGGCTCAAGTTCGTTCAGTATCAGGAAAAGGCGAACGGGTTGAAACGAACCCCGTTTATCGTCGGGCGGGGGAACCAGATTGTTCTCAAGAAATCGCCGGAGAAGTACAAGGGGCAGTTCCAGATTCTCAACGTCTGCGGCAACGGCGCGATCTGTCTGGAAGCCCCGAAGCCGGAAGACGAGTTCAACCCAAACATTGCGCTGCCGACGGACAACCTGTTTATAAAGAATCCGGAAAACTTGAAGTCCGGAACAAACGAGAACCCGCTCAGCCTCGGGTTCCGGCTGTCCTACGGGAAGTTCCGATTCTATACCGGCGGGGACATCAGCGGCGCCGTTCTGGACGAAAAAGGGCGCGATGTCGGCATTGAAGTTCTCGTCGGGAGAACGGTCGGGAAAGTCCACGTCTGCAAAGCCAACCATCACGCGTCGACCAACGCCATGCGCGCCGGGTTCGTCCAGGCGGTTCAAGCGAAAGTGTACATCAACAACGTCTGGCACAAAGGACACGTCAACGACAAGACCATGAGAATCATGACGTCCCGCAGTCTGTATCCCGGCGACAGAATCGTCTGCCCGACCTTCTACGACGTCTACAATCCGGATGCGTTCAAATCCGCGCCGTGGCAAAAAGACCTTGTAAAAGTCGGCGGACACGTAGTCGTCAAAGCCTACGACGGCGGAACGAAGTTCAAGGTCTACTATCTGGAACCCAAAGACGAGTCCATGATTGTTAAAGCGGTCTATGGTCCGTGGGAATGCTGAGATAATTAGTCGATAACTAATACACGTACAGCGGTCCGACGAAGACCCAACTGGTATGGTCTGTAACAGGCGTCAGTTCTGTTACACGAACGACGACGCGGAACTGCTTGCTTCCGTCGGCGGGCGGTTCCAGCGGGAATTCTACCCAGTTGGACTTGACCGAATCGGAAACGTAGCGGCTGTAGACGACTTTTCCGTTGACCAGAACGTCGATCCGTCGAACGCCGTGGTAGCGTTTGTCGATGCGGCTGTCGACGATGTACGTCCGCGCAGTAAATGGCGCGTCGGCGTCTTTCAGATCAATCGTCTGCTCCACCCAGCCGCAGTCCCCGACTTTGGTTTTCGCGTTCCTCGGAACGACAATCGCCGCCATCGAGACGTCGTTTCGATTAAACGTCCCGACTCGATACGCGCCCAGAGACTGTGACGGAGAACAGCGCCAGTCGCTGGCAGAAAGAAATCTGATTGCATTAGGCGCCTGCGGTTCCTTGAGGTTGTCGAACAGATACGTCAGCGTTCCCTCAGATGGTTTTTCCATGAACGGGAAGAACTGTTCAATGGGCTGAGCGACAAGCTTTTCCCATTCCTTGGCGCGCTGGTCTGCAAGGACGTTTGTCAGCTGCTGGATGGTCTTTGCGTTGTCGAGACGCTTTTCCCACTGGTCGAGAACGGGATCGATGTCCTTCAGTTCCGCCAGTTCCGTTCGGAGCGTTTGAATCTGCTGACGAACGGTTTTCTGAACGCGTTCCAGATACTCGTTCGCCGCCTGAACGCCTTTTTCGGAATAGATTTCAACCGCTTTATGCTCGAAGTCGTTGAACTCGTAGTACGGATAGTCGAGCGTCGCCATCTTTCGGGCAAAACGCAAACTGGTCTGAATCGGCTCGATAAACAGATATTCCAGCCGGTCTTTGTCCATAGCGGTTTCTTCCGGCGCGGATTGAGCCAGCTGAGCCGCAAGCGCGTCGAGTTTATCGAGCAGTTCCAGCGCTCGGGCGCGATTCTCCGGCGACTTCAGACGCACCAGCCCGTTGTCCGGCGTCCGATAGTTCCATCGTTTTTGTAACACGTAGAGCGACTTGAGTTCTACAAACAGGGCGTCGAACTGGCGAATCGTTTCTACCTGTGACGGTCCCCAGACGTAGTCGTAGATGGCGTTTTGCATTTTCTCCCAGTCGCAGTTTTCGGGGTTCCACGCCCACATGCCGAACATGACGACGCTATATTCGCTTGACCAGCCGCCGCAAATCGCCCAAATGTTGACCCGGTCGGTATACAGCGCCGCGTCGCGAATCTTGTCGAATTCCGGGCGTCCCCAGCCGGGCGTGATAGTCTGAAGGTTCATGTAGCTTGGGCGTCCGTCTTTGCGCTGCGTCGTGAGGATGGACGCGGAGTGAATGAACCCGGATTTCGGGTCGGGGTAGTCCGTCTCGCAGAAGTTGAACCACCAGGCGGGCTTGCTTTTCAGACCCATTCGCTGCGTCAGTTCGTAGTCCGCCTTGCAGGGAACGCGAGTGAAAATCCAGCTGGCTTCGTTGAACGTTTCTATCTTCGCCATCTGATGGTTGAGCGGCATGTCGATTTTCTGGTACTCTCGAACGCCGGGGGTGAACATGGCGTCCTGCCCGGTTTTCCCGACTTTTCGCATGTACTCAGCGCAGTACTGCGCCAGTTTGACCGGATTCTGCCCGCCGCCGGTGTCGTCCATGGAAATCCAGATTCCGTCACAGCCAAGGCGGAGAAGGTCGTCAAACGTCTGCGTCAGTTTGGGATACTCGTTTTCTTTGATGTTGCACGACACGACCCCGTAAACGTACAGAGCGCGTTTGTGGAACTCGTCAATGCAGCGGCGCGCCAGAGTTTCGTCAATCGGCTTGCCGGGCGGACAGCCCATCGAGGACTTGCGGGCGTCCATGGTCAGCGTCGCCGGCTGGTTGGGGTTGTCACGGTAATCGACGAAGTTGATTCGACCGTGAATGTACGTGTCCAGCTGACCTTTCCAAAGCTGATGAGCCATGACGGAATGAGGGCGTCCGCGCCACGGAATCGACGGCCAGTCGACAACGTCGGCGACGGTTATTTGCGCCTCGCCGGACTTGTCCTTTGCAATCAGATTGAACGTCGCCTCGCAGCCGTAAATCAATCCGATTTCGTCCGCGCCGGTTATGACAATCGAGCTGACGGCGCAGTCTTTTTTGAAGTGAATGGAAAATCCGTTGAACTTGCTTTTGCCGTCGACAGTAACCGCAGCCGGGTTGACGGACAAGACAAACTTCTGCGTTACAGACTCGGACAACGCCGCGTCGGATTCCGCTATCGGGACTTCGACCTTGAAGCGGTTACGAATCAGCGACTGCAGCCGCTTGGCGGCGTACCGATTGGGAGTCGTCGGAGAAGCCGGCAAAACGATCGCCGCTGTCTGATCCGTTCCCAAAGGAATCTTCTCTCCCGTCGCAGCATACGAGCGGGGAATCGGGTATATCGGGCAGGATTCGCCGCCTTGCGCCATCGCGTCAATCGAAACAATCCCCGTCAGGAGAATTGCGACAATCCATCGGAATAAAAATCGGGTTTTCATAAACGTCCTTTCTGAATAACTATATTGAAATTGAATAATTGAATATTATACAATAATTAAAATTGAATTGGAACCGGGGGGGAATCAAATCTTTCTCTATTATGACCATCTTACGCGCCTTGCAAGAAAAAGACTGCAAATACTTCGTTTTTTCTTTCCTGTCTCTTGCTTTTTGATTTTCGCCGTTGTATAATAACGATAGTTGTCAGACGACGCCTCGGCGCGGACTGGCAATTCTACTGTGTTAAAACTTCCCCCCATATCCCCCTGCCCTCCCATGAAACGTTATTCTGTTACATTGATTGCTGTCGCCCTGTTTGCCGGTTTCGCGTCGACGCTAGCAAGTGCAAACGAGGTTCTGTTTCAAATCGGATATCCAGACGGTAAAGCCGCCGAGTTCCGAAGTCCTGTTAAATGGGAGGATTTCTTCGACAAGGAGAATCCCGTTGTTCGCGAGTACACCGTTGGGAAATCCCGAACGCGAGACTGGTTCCCGTGGCACAACAGCACGCGAGAATGGCATGCCGCCGGGCGGTCGTTTACCGGGCGAATTCATTTCAACAGCGCCAAGACGTGGGACGTTCCCCTCTATCTGGTTATTGGGACGTGTTACGGACACGCGACGGAGCCGTCGTTGATAAACGTTACTGTCAACGGGACGGCGGTTGAGCCGGTGCGCGTCAAGCCAGGACCGCCGGGATTCCCTAAATATCAGTGGCCGACCGACTACGGCTGGCCGGAAACGAACGTCGTTCCCATTCCCGCCGGGCTTGTCAAACAGGGAGAGAACGTTCTCGACATCCGTCTGACTGACGGGAGCTGGTCGATTTACGATTACCTCGTTCTACAGACGTCCGACGCCGCCCCGGCGATTGTCAAGGCGGAAGACGCTCTCAAAGCCAAGTTCGAGCCGGGCGGAGACATGGACGACGTCAAAGAGATTCTTTTCGCGGTTCATAAACCCAGTAACGATGGACATTGGTACGCCTCGTTTGGGTACTATGCGTGCTGCGGGGAGAAGAATCCGCCCTATCCGTTCCCGTTGGGCGAAGGCGGAAGTCTGAGAATTCTCAACGTCAAAACCGGCGAGGTCAGAACCATTTTCGAGGACAAACAGGGCAACGTCCGCGACCCGCAAATTCATTACGACGGCAAGAAGGCGATTTTCTCATACCTCAAAGCGGGAACGAAGCATTATCATCTGTACGAAATCAATCTGGACGGTACAGGCTTGCGCCAGATTACTACTGGTTCCAACGCTCTGGGCGAGGACGACTGGGACGACATCGAGCCGACGTATCTGCCTAACGGCGACATCGTCTTTTGCTCGTCGCGCGCCAAACGCTGGGTGCAGTGCTGGCTTGTCGGCGTCGCGACGCTGTATCGCTGCGGTCCCAACGGCGAAAACGTCCACGCCATTTCCAGCAACCCGGAACAGGAAAACACGCCCTGGGTGTTGTCTAACGGGCAGCTGATCTACATGCGCTGGGAATACATTGACCGCTCGCAGGTGAATTACCATCATCTCTGGACGGCGAACCCGGACGGCACGCGTCATCAGATTTATTTCGGCAACCTTCACCCCGGCACGACCATGCTGGCGGCAAAGCCGATTCGTTACAAAGACGCCGTCCCGGACGAACAGCGGCGCTATCAGGTTGTCTGTACGTTCTCTCCGGGACACGGCAGACGCGAGCATTACGGAACTGTAACACTCATCGACCCACGCAACGGACCGGACGATTTGGCGTCAACCCGCAGCGTTTCCACCTCGGCAAACTACGCCGACCCGTGGGCGTTTTCCGAGGACTCGTTTATCGCCGCCAAAAACTCTCATCTGGTCGTCATGGACGGCGACGGGCGGGAAGCGGATCTGTACGTTCTGCCGGAGGAAGAAGCGTCTCAGAAGTTCTGGGTTTCCGACCCCCAGCCGGTTATCGTCCGACAGCGGGAGCCGGTTATTGCCGATACGATTGACACAACGCCGCGAGAAGCCCCGACCGGGCGTCTGGCGATGGCGGACATCTATCAGGGCAGACGCATGAAAGACCTTCCCCGCGGGACGGTGAAAAAGCTGCTTATTATGG
Organism: Thermoguttaceae bacterium; assembly: GCA_017447745.1. GTDB lineage: Bacteria > Planctomycetota > Planctomycetia > Pirellulales > Thermoguttaceae > RUG11551. Next base: position 1,616 of record JAFSMW010000031.1, on the reverse strand, counting down.
AGCCGCTGCCGATTCCCGTTCATTACAACGGCGGGATGATGTCCGTTTCTACCGGCGGCACGTTCTCTCTGGAACGGATTATCGGAGAAGTCCCGGTCAACGAAGACGGCTCCTGTTACATGGAATTGCCGGCAAACCGTTCTCTGTTCTTTATCGCTCTGGATAAAGACGGCAAGGCGGTTAAGAGAATGCACTCGTTCACGACGCTCATGCCGGGCGAAAACGCGACGTGTATTGGCTGTCACGAACAACGCACGCAGACGCCGACTGCCGCCGATCAAAAGCGTCTCTTTGACGCCATGACTCACGCCCCGGCAAAGCCGCAGAAAGTAGAGGGCGTCCCGGAAGTGTTCGACTACATGCGCGACATTCGCCCTATTGTCGACAAGTACTGCGTTGAATGTCACAGGGAAGACAACATGCAGGCGGGCGTCAATCTTTCCAGCGACCTGAAAGTGTCGTCGTTTGTCGCGTCGTACAGCACGCTAAGCCATCGCAACGGCGGAATGCTGGGCGACAACCGCAACCGACCTCAAAGCGATTTCCCGCCGTATACAATCGGATCCGCCGCCAGTACGTTCTACCAGATGCTGGAAAACGGACATCCGGATAAAGACGGCAAAGTCCGCTATACGGTAACGCCGGAGGATTTGCGTATGGTTCGATACTGGATTGAATCAGGCGCCAACTACGCCGGCACATACGCTGCCGACGCCTGCGGAGAGCTGCGGTGGCATTATTCGCCCTACGACAAGGACGGCATAGAACGAGGTCGCGCCGTCAACGCTGACGAGGACTGGCCCGAAACGAAAGCCATGGCGGAGGTTATTAACCGCCGCTGCGCGTCCTGCCATAACGGAGAAAAACGGCTTCCGTCGCGTCTGACGGAAATGACGAAATTTGCCAATCCCGGCTGGACGGTCAACCTGTCGTATCCGGAAAAATCCCGACTGATTCGCGGTCCGTTAGCGGCGGAAGCCGGCGGAATGCAGCGCTGCTGGAAAGAAGTCGACGGGAAACGAGTCCCGGAAATCGTGTTCAAAGACAAGTCCGACCCAGACTACCAGACGATGCTTAAAGCCATTGAACGCGGACGTCATTTTGTAACAGTCGAACGAACGCATTTCAGTTTCGCCCCAACTCAGCCGTTCTATCCCAACGAATGGTACGTCAGAGAAATGAAACGCTACGGCGTCCTACCCCCGGACTTCCAGTTCGGCACGCCGATTAACCCGTACGAAACCGACCAAAAGTACTGGGAACTGCTGCAAAGCGAATGGCAGGTGAAGGGGAATTAGCCCCCGTGGCGGGGGAGCCAATCCGCGCTGCCGCACGCTTGCCAAAAAACGCTCTCGTTGGTCGCTTGCTCTTTCCTTATATAGTTTTTAAGCCGCAAAGAGCGCAAAGAAATGGAAGGCGGCAATGGAGCGACCAGCGGGAGCGAAATTACGCTTCCTTAACAACCGCGTTAGCGGTTGAATGTTTCTAGCCGTGGGTGAAACCCCATAGGTATCAACTTAAGTGGGCGCAATTATTGTTTGTGATAGTTGTCTTTTATTGAGTCGGTCATATAATAAGGGATCTTTTACACGTGTATTACGTTTGGAATTTTCGAG
>JAFSMW010000030.1 GCA_017447745.1 Thermoguttaceae bacterium | reverse complement strand
CCTTGAGTAAGGTGTATAATATTTCTAGTCATGGGGTTCCTTTCTATATGGACTTGTTGTTTTTTTTTATATTATAGAGAGAATCCCATGCTTTTTCAATACCTTTTATTGCTCAGGTACGCAGTTACCGGATGAGCCATATTTTTTATGAATAGCTTTAATTGAACTGTAACCTTTTTTGGAACTGCCAAGTCAAACCATGAACGAAAAAGATAAGAAGAAATTAACGCAAGATACAACTAATAGTGCTATTTCAAACGCTGTTACCGGTGGCGCTGTCGCTGCAGCTACAGGTCTTGCTACAGGTGCGGCAATGACAACCGTTACTACTACGTCCTGGTTAATATTTACAACAACGGCTACAGTTGTTTGTCCGTGGGCTGTGGCGGCATGGGTTGTTGGCGGCGTTGTTGTAGGAGGAGTTGCAGGAGGGGTTGCGGGCTATATAAAATCTAGTGGTGAAATTGAGCAAAAGAAAAAAGATAGAGAGAAGTTTTTTGGGAAATAATAACGACAAATAAAATAACCTGTCGGTCATATACTCATTAGTATCTGCTATTTGAATATTGTCAACGTACAGCATTGGTTTTACGCTGATTTAGCTATTGAGTTTCCCGCTGAAACGGTCTTGTTCATTATATCAATCATACAACAGCTATTGCTCTTTGAGTAATAGCTGTTGTTGTTTAGACAGACGCATGGAGTTGCGAGTTGTGAGGCGTCGAGCGAATTCTTGTTTTTCTCTATTTTCCTCTATATACAAACGCAACCCGCCCCAGCGGCTCTACAACGCCGTGATCGTACCAGTCGAGAGGGTCGCGGCACGGCTCGGTTGAATCTACAAACTTAAAGTCGAAGCGGAACGAGTCCGACGTAAGCCCCAGCGCGCTGCGCGGAATCGTGAGCGTCATTACGTCCCTGTCGATTTTCATTTTGCCCAGCCCGTTGACGACTTTTCCGTTGACGAGAATCTGCATGAAATCTCCCTCGCCCTCTTTGCCGACTATTGGCTTTTGCGTCTTGACGATGAACGTAACGCTCTGCTGATCGTGCATGACGTCAATCCATTCCGGCGCGTTGCGCTGTGTGCGGTTGACGTAACGAGTCCCGTAGCCGTCATGGTCGCGCGGCATGGCGGAATCGGCAAAACAGCGGTACCGTTTGCGGGTATTGGGCGGATTCGGCTCAACGTCGTCCGAGATTCCCTTGAACTTCCGGACGTTTTCGCGAAGCTGGAGAAAATAATTGTCGCCGTAGCCGCCGCGCATCATCTCGATGTCGCGGGAATACTCATAGTTCGCGCAATCGACGAACATGACAGGACGGTTGGGCTGCCCGCGATAACGGCCGGCGATCCATTCATTCCAGCCTGTTACAAGAACGATGTCGGGCTTCGCCTCGAACGCTGCATCCCACTGTTCTTGGAAGTTGTATCCCTTCTTCCATGCGTCCGGCGCTGGGTCGTTCGCGCCGTTGTGGAACGCCCGCCCGCGGTTCGCCGTTTCGCCGTATAGGACGCTGTCGCCGAATCGAAGCTGAGGATGCTGCGCGACCGAAACGTTCATCACGGTTTTCGCAACGTCCTCTCCTTCAAAAAGACGCTGCGGACGTCTGAAATCCATCCACGGCCAGCCCCCTTTTTGGGAGCCCTCGTTGGGCCACTGCGGCTTGACAATAGTAAAGAACTCCTTCATTTCGTCGGAGCATAGCTCCTTCTTCGCGACAACGACAGGCTTCCCGTCCAGCTTGAACCAGACCTCTTTCGCGAAGCCGGGCTTATAGATTGCCTCGTACAACCGTTCAACGGTTTTGCCGGAGGCGGTATTGGTGTAGAACATTACCTTCGGCGGATTCCAGCCCGCGTCGTGGTATTCCTTCAAAACACTCATGACGAGCTTGGCGTTCCTCTCGTAGATGACGGAATTCGTTACATCGAAGAAAAGGAAGTCTATATCGCACTGCATAAGCAGCTTCACGTGACGACGAACAACCCATTCGTCATCGGAGAAATAGTATCCGTAAAGCGGCTCGCCCCAGTGATGAAACGTCCCGACAGGTCCCCAAACGGGGCTGTCCGGATTGGTGGCAGCGTTCGGGTCGGCTTGAAGTATCTTCGAAATGTCGTAAGGACCTCGGCGTCCATGCTCGCCCAGCCAGAGAAAATAGAAAATCCCTACCTGGCGTTCGTTCGTTGGCTCGCTGACGCTGTCCGCCAGTGCGAACGCGGGTAGCGCCAACGTCAGGAACGTAAACGCCAGCAAGAGCCATTTCGTTGTCAGTCGCGTTTTCATCTTCTATTTACGTCTTACAGACTTTCCTTGAAGATAGCAAGAATTTCGTCTCGAGTAAGGATTTTGTATCCGCCTTTGAGAATGAGCGTAGCGTCGGCGAGTTTATCCAGCATCTCCTCGGACGCGCCCAGTTCTGTGATGTTCATCGCAACGCCGATCTCGCGCATCCACGCCTCAAAAGCTTTCAAGCCTTCTTCGGCGATTTCCGTATCGCTCTTTCCTTCCGGATTTACACCCCAGACGTTTTGAGCAAAGCGGACAAATCGCTTCAGTCCGTAAGGCATGATTAAACGATAGTACGGGAGCGAAACCGCCGAAAGCGTCATTCCGTGCGTCGCGTCCGTTAGAGCGCTGACCGCCTGACCGAGCATGTGAACTTCCCAGTCAGTCGATTTCCCTTTCGCAATGAGCGTATTGAGCGCCCAGGTCGCCGTCCACATGATGTTGGAGCGGGCTTCGTAATCCTCCGGATTTTCAATGGCAATGCGCGAGGAATGAATCAGCGAAAGCATAAGCCCTTCGGCGATGTAGTCGCTGGTAGAGTCGTCTTCGCCGCTGAGATACTGTTCCAGAATGTGACACATGATGTCAAAGAACCCTGCAACCATCTGGCGGCGAGGAACGCTGAACGTGAACCGCGGATTGAGAATCGCGAACTTCGGGAAGACGTCAGGACCGAAGACTTTCCCGATTTTCAGATTCGCGTCGTGATTGGTAATAACCGAGCCGCCGTTCATTTCGCTGCCGGTGCCGACCATTGTCAGGACGTCTCCGACGGGAATAATGCGGCAGCTTGGCTCCTCGAAACGAATAAAATACTTCTCCCACGGGTCTTCTTCACACCACGCAGAGACGCTGACGGCTTTGGCGTAGTCTATGGTAGATCCGCCGCCGACGGCGAGAATGAGATCGACGTTGTTCTCTCTGGCAAGAGCCGCGCCGTGAAGCATTTTCTCCAGAGTCGGATTCGGCATGACCCCGCCGTCTTCGACAATCGTTTTGCCTGCGGCCTTGAGAATGTCGACGACCTGGTCGTAAATGCCGTTCTGCTTGATGGACCCGCCGCCATAGCACAGCTGGACGACGGGGCCAAAGGCTTTGAGCTCGTCAGCAAGAGCGTCCATTGCGTTTTCGCCGAAATGCAGTCTTGTCGGGTTGTGGAATGTAAAGTTTCCGTTCATGGTTTGTTCTCCGTTTTACTAAAATCTAAACTATTTCAAGTATTTTCTCCCCTCAACTTCAGAGAGAATACGCATCTGCTGAATGGCAATTTCGTTCAGTTTTTTAAGGCGTTGTGACTGGGGTACGCCATCGTGGATCATGACGGCGTTGATATTTTCCATATTGGAGATACAGATGAGCTGGTTAATGGTTGCGTAGTCACGCTGATTGCCTTTGAGCGACGGATTCGCTGCTTGCCATTGTTGATGAGTCATGCCAAATAGCGCTACGTTCAATACATCAGCCTCACTTGCATAAATCATGTTCATCTGAGCGCGCGTAACAGCGTCGGGAATAAGTTTTTGTTGAATAGCATCTGTGTGAATGCGATAATTGATTTTCGCCAGTTCTCGTTTTGCCGACCAGCCAACAAGTTCCTGTTCTTTGGCTTTGAGGCGCTGAAATTCCTTGACGATATATATCTTGAATTCGGCGGAAATCCACATTGCAAACTCAAAAGCGATATCTTTATGAGCATACGTCCCTCCATAGCGACCTGCCCGCGAAATAATGCTCATTGCATTTGTACGTAGTGCGAAATCCTGAACTCCAATCTTGAATGAGTTGAGACCTGACTGATTTCTAATTGTGGCGAATTCGCCATAATTAGAATTGACCACAATTAAATCGCGATTCTTAAATTCGCTCCCTGCTGTTCCATTACTTGTAATTTCTGATTCGGACGTCGATGGACTCGCCTTTGAGCAGTTCGGCGACTCGCTTGACGGGCGTTTCCGAATAATGGTACGGGAAAAGCGTCTTCGGCTTAATCGTCTTTGCCGCTTTCGCGACCTGTTCCGGCGTCATTGTGTACGGCTGATTACAGGGCAGGAACGCCACGTCGATGTCCGACAGCGCCGCCATTTCAGGGATGTCCTCCGTGTCGCCTGCAATGTAGATGCGAAGCCCGTCAATGGTCAGCACGTAGCCGTTGTCACGTCCTTTAGGATGAAACTGCGTCCGCCCGGGCGTCGTGTTGTAAGCGGGAATGGCTTCAATCTTGATGCCTTTGGCAATCGTAAGACTTTCGCCATTCTTGAGAGCTGTTCCGGAACCGAGTTTCTTTTGAACGGCAGGATTGACGATAATCTGAGTTCCGTTCTTCTTGAGTGCGGTTATAGCGGCGGGGTCAAAGTGGTCGAAATGCTCATGCGTGATGAGAATGACGTCCGCCTTCGGAAACGCCGAGTAGTTCGTCTGCGGTTCAAACTTCACGACGGGATCGACCTGAATCTCGAGTCCGTCGTACTGGATTCGCATGCTTGCGTGCTTGATAGCGGTAATCGTAACGGTCTTACCGCTATTTGTTTTGAACTCATCCGTCTGAAATGTCTGAAAGTCACTGGATGCGGAACAACCTGTTGAGAATGATATTGTCATAATAATTGCAGCAAAAATAGGTAGCGCTTTCATGGTTGTTTTCCTTGTTAGGCGTTATTTCATTTCGAATTGTTCAATCGTGAACTTGCCGACGGCGTTCATGATCCCGCCGAACTTGACAAACGGTTCGGACTTCATGTGAGCGTCAAGCGCGGCTTTGTCGCGCCACGTCTCGCAGAAGAACAGAATGTCAGGGCGAGTTCCGCTTACGAAGACGTCGTAAGCAACGCAGCCGTCCTGTTTGACCGATTCCGCGACAAGTTCCTTGGCTGCTCTAAACGCTTCGTCAAGACGTCCGTCTTTAGCCTCATAAAAACAGTTAATTCTAATCATGGTTATTCTCCTTTTTAAGTTGCGAGTTGCGAGAAAAGGAGCTTTTAGCTATTAGCTCCTAGCCTCTAGCATTTCTAAATTTTGCTTCCAGCTTTAACAGCAAAAGCCAAATGTCTCAAACTACCAAGTTAACAGCTAAAAGCTGGCAGCCAGGAGCTTCCCTCACTACTGCCTACTGCCTGCCTCTTGCCTTAATACTCATCGTCCTAATTCCTTTTCCAGCGCTCTTGCCAGCTGGTCTGGGCAGGACGTGCCGTTGTTGCATTGAATTCCCTTGAGCAAGCCGATAACTTCTTCCACCTTGCGTCCGATAACGAGTTTGGCAACGCCTTGTGTGTTGCCGCGGCATCCGCCGATGAATCGGCATGCTGTTACAACGCCGTTTTCGACTTCGTATTCAATTCCCGTCGAGCAGGTTCCGCGCGTTTGATAATACTTCATTGTTACTTTCTCCTTAAAAATACATGTCCATCGATAAATCCTTCAGCGGCTTCCGCTTGGAACCGTCTGGACGAAAAACATTTTTGACATGTATTGAATTATACTACAGATCAAACAATAAGCAAGTGGGCAAAAAAATTTTGAAATAAAATAAACCTCGTTGACAACGTCTCGAAAGGTGAGTATAATAGGAGAAGTAGTTTTTATCCATTGAAACCCATTAATCGAAATATAAACTATCATGAACAGACGTGAATTTGGAAGTCGATTGTTTCGCTTGACCGGGGCGGGAATCGCCGTCGGGACGTTTTTCTCCGCGCCGTACGTTTTCGGAGACGATTCGGACGAGTCCGCCATCGTTTCCCAGTCGGAAATGGAATCAATCTACGAGGAAGTCAAAACGCCGTACAAGTACGGAATTATTCTGGACAAGCTCAACGGTCAGCTGGTTGACTGCCCGTCGATTTTCCGGAAGGACGGCGTCTGGTATATGATCTTCATTTCCATGACAGGCGGCGTCGGTTACGAAACGTTCCTCGCCAAAAGCGACGATTTGATTAAATGGGAATATCTCGGTCCGATTCTCACGTTTCCGCAAACGGGCTGGGACGCCTGGCAGGTTGCGGGATACGCCTCTTTGATTGATGCGACCTGGGGCGGTTCCGCCGAGATCCAGCAGTACGACGGCAAATACTGGCTGACGTATTTGGGCGGGAGTCGCAAGGGATACGAAACCGATCCGCTTTCGATGGGCGTTGCATATACAGACGACCCGACCGCCGCCAAAGAGTGGACGCGGTACGAGCAGAATCCGATATTCTCCCCACAGGACGAAGACGCCCGCTGGTTTGAAAAAACGACGCTGTATAAGAGCACGGTGATTTGGGACAAAGCGCAGACCCTCGGCGCGCCGTTTGTGATGTACTATAACGCCAAGCACAGCGGGGCGGAACGAATCGGCATGGCGATTTCAAAAGACATGCGGAACTGGACGCGATACGGCGCCGACCCGGTTATCGACAACCATCGCGGCATTTCCGGCGACCCGCAAATTGTGAAAATCGGCGATTACTGGGTCATGTTCTACTTCGGCGCGTTCTGGAAGCCCAAAGCGTTCGACACGTTCGCCGTTTCAAAAGACCTGGTTCACTGGACGAAATGGACGGGAACGGATTTAATCGCTCCCTCCGAACCGTGGGACGCGACCTACGCCCACAAACCGTGGTGCGTCAAAGTCGACGGCGTCGTATACCATTTCTACTGCGCCGTCGGCAATCGCGGACGCGCCATCGCGTTGGCGACATCGAAGAAGTTATAATGAGGCAATAGGCAGTAGGCAGTAGGCAATAGTTTGAAATGCCTACTCCCTGACTATCTCCAACGACCATTCCAGCGTTTCGAGCATTTCGTCGAGGTTCGCCCATTCGACAACGGCGTGGGGGTTGTGAGAGCCGGCGGTCAGGTTGGGAGTGGGAAGCCCCATCTCCGTCAGGCGGGAACCGTCTGTTCCGCCGCGGACGATTTGTCGAATCGCGGTTCTGCCCAGTCTCGCCAAAGCGTTACAGGCGCGGTCGACCGCTTCTGGACGATCTCTGAGTCCATCGCCCATGTTGCGGTACTGGAATATCGTCTCGACGTCTGCCTTCATGCCGGGGAACGGTTCGATTGCCTTGGCGGCAAGCTCTTTGAGCCAGTCGGCGAAAACGGCAAGCTGGGGCGTGTCGAAAGCGCGGAGAATCAGCCGAACAACCGTCTTTTCGCAGTTGCCGGAGATGTCAACCGGGTGAACGAACGGTTCTCGATTTTCCGTCGTTTCCGGGCTGACGCCGTCTTTGGGCAGCAGGTCAATAAAGGCAGAGACGCCTTTAATCGCGTTGACCAGCTTTCCCTTTCCGATGGACGGGTGAATGTTGACGCCGTGGAATGTAACAATCGCCATGTCGGCGGAGAAGGTTTCGACATCGATGCCGTTTGTCCCTTCCGAGTCGAGCGTATAGGCGAAATCGCACTTGAACCTGTCCAGTTCGATGTGGTCAGCGCCGCGGCCGATTTCTTCGTCAACGGAAAAGCACAGACGAATCGTTCCGTGGGGAAAGTCCGGGTTGTCGAGCAGGAACTTCGCCATTTCCATCATGACGGCAACGCCGGTTTTGTCGTCGCCGCCCAAAAGGGTCGTCCCGTCTGTTACAACAATCGTTTTGCCGACGGCGTGAGCGAGTTCGCTGTTGTCGCTGAAGGCAATCGTTTTTCCGGAGTCGCCCAGGACGATGTCGGAGCCGTCGTAATTCTCGATTACGCGCGGATGAACCGGTCCCGTCGGGACGTCCGGCGCGGTATCGACGTGAGCGCAGAATCCGATTGCGGGACAGGGCTTGTCGACGTTGGATTCAATGGTCGCGTAGACGACGCCAAACTCTGACAGGAAGACGTCTTTAAGCCCCAGTTCCTTGAGCTGGCTGTACAGCAAGCGGGAAAGGTCAAGCTGACGTTCCGTGCTGGGCGCAGACGGCGAGTCGTCACATGAACCGGTGTCGATTTGTACGTACTGCAAAAATCTTTCCAGCAGGCTGGATCGAGTTTCGGCGGGAAAACTCATTTTTGAGCCTCCTTGACGCGGACGAAGCCCATGTGGAGTTCGTAAAGTATCTGGTCGAACATCTTTTCTTCTTCGTCGGTTTTGTTCCCCTTGGTCTTTTTGTCGAGGATTTCGACAAGCGTAATAAAATGCTGCGCCAAGGGCAGATTGACTTCAATCTTTTCCTGTCCGGGAATGTTCAGAATTCCCATGGCAACCATCGCTTGAGTGGCAAGCATGGAAACAAGAGTCTGCAAGCTCGCTTCGGGTAATTGTTCGTTTGACATATCGATTTGTTCCTTTCGTTAAAATGATGACGTAATTATTAAAGTTGCGAGTAGCGAGTTGCGAGTTGCGAGGCGGCGAGGCGCCGCTCCCGATCCGCGCTACCGCGCGAAACGTATTATAATCGCTCCCGTTGGTCGCTTTCTTCTTTCCTTATAATTATTAGCCGCAAAGAACGCATAGTTTTTTAAACTTCGCGAATATCCTCCGCTCCTCCGCATCTCCGCGTGAGTTCTTCCGGGGGCTTACGCACCCCGGCTCGCCTATTCGCAACTCTCAACAACGCTGACTACCCTGCCCTTTTCCAAAACCGTTGTAATTGTATCGCCCACGGACAACTCGTCGGCGGAGCGAACAACGTCGCTGCGGTTGTTGAGTGTTACAGAGTAACCTCGCGCGAGGGTTTTCAGGGGCGACAGCGACTCGACTTTTGCAGCCGTCTTTTCCAGCTGCGCTGTTTTGTCTTTGACGCAGGCGTCTGCCGAACGACAAAGTCGCTTTTCAAGTTCGTCCAGCTGCTGCGTTCTGAACAGAACGCCGTCCAACGGGTTGGTAAACGCCCGGCGGGATTCGATATTCTCCAGCCATCTGGCGGCTAGTTGAAATCGGCTGTTGAGAGCGGATTTGAGCTGAGCGGCGTACTGACGCAAGCGCTGCTGCATTGCCGTTGTGTCGGGGGAAACCCGCTGGGCGGCGTCTGTGGGCGTTAAAGCGCGAACGTCTGCGGCGAAGTCTGAAAGCGTTACGTCGACTTCATGCCCGATGGCGGAAACAACGGGAATCCTTGACGCGACTATCGCTCGAACGACGATTTCTTCGTTGAACGTCCAGAGGTCTTCTGGCGACCCGCCGCCGCGCGTTACAACGATAACGTCAACAGGGTCGGTCATTCGGTTGAGGGCTTGAATTTGAGCGACAACTTCGCGACTGGCGCCCTCGCCCTGCATTTTCGCCGGGGCGATAAGGACGTTAAGCCCTTTCCATCGCAGACGCAGCGTTTCTAAAAAATCGTGAAGAGCTGCCGTTCCAATTCCTGTTACAACGCCAATTCGACGAATGTCGCGGGGAATCGGACGCTTGCGCCGGTCGTCGAACAGCCCTTCTTCCGACAGCTTTTTGAACAGCAGCCGATACTCACGCTGAAGGCGTCCTTCTCCCCGCGGTTCGGCATGGTCGATAATAAGTTGATACCGCCCGGTGGGAGGGTAGACGTCAATTCGCCCGCGGCAGAGAATCTCCATGCCGTCTTGAAGGTCAAAGTTGATTTTAGACGCCGTCGACCGCCACAGAACAGCGCCGACAACGCTTGTCCCGTCGCCGTCTTTGAGCGATAAATAGACGTGCCCGGCGGAAGAGCGCGACAAACCGGATACTTCGCCGCAAACCCAAATGTTGGACAGCTCGCGCCCCAAGACGTTTTTAATAATTTCGTTGAGCTGCGTTACGGAAAGAACGGGAGGATTTTGACTTTCTTTCATTGCTCGCTTTCCGTAACAGAATTCATTTTTTCAAGAAAATCAAGCGCGGGGGGGAATCCTGCGTCAGCGGCTTTATGAAGCCACTCTATAGCCGCCTGCTCGTCCGGTTCGAGACATTCGCCCTTAGCGTACCAGAGAGCCAGATTGAACATTGCTTCCGGAAACCCGTTTTCAGCGGATTCCAGCCACCAGTGCATTGCGATCATTGGATTTTTTTCAACGCCGATACCGTGCAGATACAAATACCCCATCTGATTTTGCGAAGCTGCGTGCCCGTGCTGAGCCGCAACTTCAAACCACTTCCTGGCGGCGTCGTCCGTTTGCGGAACTCCGCGCCCTTCGAGATACAGGCGCCCTAACGCAAACTGAGCGTCCCCGTCCGCCTGCTGTGCCGCTTTGAAAAACCATTGCGCCGCCTTGTACGGATCTTCTAAAACCCCAAATCCGTTGTTATAACATACGCCTAGGTCGTATTGCGCCATTGCTATGCCCTGATTTGCCAGTTCCGTTAATTTGCTGATATCTGGCAAATCGTTAATCATTGGCGTAGAATAAAACTCGGTAGAATGAGAAGAATCGCAATTGTGATCGTGATGATCGTCATGACAGCAACTATGGCAATTGCAGCCGGCGGGATGATGTTCTTTAGGCTTGGAGCCGGCTTGCGACGCCCGATTGCAGTTGCCGCCATTCGATTTTTTGGTTATCTTTTTCTTCATCACAATTTAGCTGATTCTGGCATCAGAAGGAGTTGTCTGGAATTCTGCGACCGTCTCCGGATGAAAGAAGACAGTCAAAAACGCCAAAGTCAGTTGGACCATTTGTTTCAATGGTATCGTTCAACCAGTGAACAGAGCCGTCTACAAAGCATGCGTAAACTCCGCCAGCATGCATTGAACGCGTAGTCGCCTGTATATTGGCTGTTCGACCTCCTCTAACAGGCATTTTCAATTCGTACAATTCGTCGTTGGAATAATCCCCAGTAGCTAACGCTGTACAAATCTGATCGCCATAGTTGGAAATGTTATTTTTGTCTTTGGCGTTTGGTCCTTTATCTTTCCCTTCGGTTCGAGAAGTCAGGTTTGTTCCGTCGTCCCATCCGCAGGCTGCAATAGCGCTGGCGCCAGGTCCGCCCAACGCCCATGTGCCACGAGGATCTTTAGCCGTAATTCCCGCTCTAAGTTCAGCTACAAGAATCGTATTACTGGTTCCATCTGCCGCAGCAACATTTGCGATGCTCAGAGATTGTCCCGGTCCCATTACGCCGCGGTTGCTGGGAACAGACCAGTTCCCTCCATATAGAAATTTAGGCTGTTTAAGCCCCATGTTGGCTCCATAATTGCAGCGAGCGCCGGTAAACGACGACTTCCCTGATTCGTAAATCACGCCGTTCGCATTTGCGTCTGATGGGCAGAGAAGAACCGTCATGACAGTTTCCCGGCACGACTTCATTGTTATAGTATTGTCTTGTGAATGAGTAACAGTTTTTTCAATCGTATTTACGACTTTGTTATTATGAGCGCTTCCGGATTTAAGAAGATTAGGACGCATAAGATTGTAAATGTTGTCGTACAGAGCGTTCTGATCCATGTTGGGAAGAATTCGAACAATCCAGTTTTCCATAACTCCCGTTTCGTTGGGCGATTCGTAATTTGTTTCTGTTTCAACTTTCATTGCCGGCGGCAGAGTCTTGTTTTTTTCGTCAAACGCAGAAAGAGCTATGCCAAGCTGTCTGAGGTTGTTAGTGCAGGACGCCCGTCGCGCCGCTTCGCGCGCTGCATTGACGGCGGGAATGAGCAATCCGATCAACACGGCGATAATTGAAATGACAACCAATAACTCAACCAACGTAAAGGCGTTTTTACAACCATCTGCTTTTGATGGTTTACGACCCACAACAGAAGCTTGAAATCCTGACTGAATATTCAAATTCTTTTTACGATTAATCATTGTTTTAATCCTTGTAACTACGCAATGCCATATTTAACAATTATGATTTAGAAATCAGCGCTGTCCAGCGAGAAACCGTCGCAAGGCAACAATAATTTGTCCCAAGTTCCTAAATGGTTAGCATCCGTTCCAACAGAGATGTTGTCTGTAATCCAATGGACGGAACCGTCGCAGAAGGCTGTAAAAACTCCGCCGGCATGACATGAACGGGAAGTTGCCTGACTGTTGTTAGCGGAATTATAGCAAGCCATCCCTTTGAGAAGCAGTTCATTGGAGTCAATTTGTCCCTGAACTTGAGTGCATCCGATAATGTCGTCAGCGTTATTTCCTTTTGCATTTGGTCCTTTGGAGTCGCCGTTGTATCCGCAGCATGCAATTGCGCTTGGTCCTGCGCCGCCTAAAGCCCAGGTTCCACGACAGTCAATAGCAATAATGCCGGAACGCAACTCCGCCAGCATAATTGTGTTTGAAGCGCCATCGCGGATTTCGTCAGTTTTCATTGTTTTTCCAGGTCCCATTACGCCATGCTTCAGGTTGTCAGACCAATACTTATAAAGCTCCTGAGCGCCCCACGGCCCCATGTTGGCTCCATAGTTGCAGCGCGCGCCGGTAAAGCCTCCTTCCCCTGTATAAGATTCGTACTTGGTTCGATTGTTGCCGTCGGACGGACACAGAAGCGAAGGAATTTCTGTTTCTCGACAGCTTTTCATTGTAACGTTATCATCAAATTTGGACTTGACTGTGTTATTCTCAACGTTAACCCCGCTTTGTTTGAGCATGCCGTTGATTTCGTTGAACAGGTTTTCCTGACCAATAAAAGGCAGAATAAGAATAATCCAGTTGGCGCGCTGATTTGATTCAGTTAATTTGCCCTCTGCATTATTGGTAAAATTACACGCCGGAGGGAGCAGTTTATAAGTATTTTGGTATGAAAGACACGCCATCGAAAGTTGATGGAAATTGTTGCGGCACGTTGTTTGACGCCCTGATTCTCTCGCGGCATTGACTGCCGGAAGCAATAACGCAACCAGAATGCCCATGATTGCAATAACAACCAGCAGTTCAACCAATGTGAAGGCGTTACGACATGCATTTGTCCGGAACGATTTGTTATCTGATACAATAATAGCTTTAATACGTTTCATAATTAATTCTTCTGAAAAATATATGACGTTTGGCAATGCGTTGTCTCTTTAAACCAAAGAAACGTCATGCCAAAGCGTTTTTACTGGTGTTACAATTAAAACATATCTCCTTTAATTGATTGCTGATCGTTGGAAAGAATCAGCCTATCCCAAACGGTCATATATTTAGAGCGGGTGTTAATGTTTTTGATGTTGGCTTCGTCCTGGTTTCCGGCGCACTGAACGGAGTCAGAAATCCAGTGAACGGCGCCGTCGCAGAAAGCAGTTTGAACGCCGCCGGCGTGAGACGAACGAGTGGTTGCCTGGTCGCCTCCGGAAGAGCTGGTATAGCAAGGCATTTTCAAACGAGGTTTGCAGTTGTCGCTGTTGCAGCCCCAAGTGTCGTCTGAATTCGTAATCAAACAGTTTGGTCCGGGGTCGTCTCCCCACCAGGCATTGCACGCGGTAATACTGGATCCCGGAATTCCGATTGCCCAAACTCCGCGGGAGTCGACGCTGTTCATGCCTGCCCGCAGTTCGCTGAGTAAAATTGTATTGGAAGCGCCGTCCCGGACGTCAGACTGACCAATGCTGCGATGAATTCCGGAAACGCCTCTGTTGTGAGTAAAGCCCCATTGCTTGGCGCCTTCATTATTGAATGGATAAACTCTGGCAAATCGCGCGCCCATATTAATGCCGTAGCAGCCGCGAGCGTATTCACGACCGTTGCCGTTAGCTGGAACAAATTTATTTCGCGCAGAAACGTCTGTTGGGCACAAAACTACTTCTAAAACAGTTGCTGTGCACTGTTTCATACTAATCTCTCGACCGTTAGCCAACGTTGCCGTTAAATCAGCTGCAATGTCTTTATTGGCGTTGGTTTTATTTATGTCGTTAAAAAGTATCTCAATGTCGTCAAACAGACCCTTTTGGTCTAAATGAGGAAGAATGAGCATAATCCAGTTTTCGCGAATATCCTTTGTTGTAATCCCAGAGGAAACGTCGATACTCGGCAGCACTTCCACCGCAGGTGGAAACACCTGATAAGTGCCGTTGTACGTTAAGCACGCCTTTGCCAGCTGACCAATGTTGTTACCGCACTGTAAACGCCGCGCCGACTCGCGCGCCGAGTTGACTGCCGGAATCATGAGCGCCAGCAAAATGCCAATGATTGAAATAACAACAAGCAATTCAATGAGAGTAAAACCTCGACTGCGCGTTGTTGGATGATGCAAATTGTGAGAAAACATGTATTTGTCTCCTTAAAAGTTAAACTGCGGGTTATAATGCAGTGTAGTCTTTGCCCTAACTACCAAAAATCAAATACGTTTTATTACTAATAATTTCTCTATGATATTATCCACTATTTTAGAGTTCATTTGAAGGGGGACTGCTTCTTATTTTCGGAAATTTTTACGAATTTTTTGAAAATAATCGGGCGTCCACCGACTTTTTCCCAAGATAACAGCGCAAATAAGCGTTACCCAGCCCAAAAGACTGATAACTGCTCCTATGTATACGCTTTTTGGTGAAAATTCAAATTCCGCCGTCCAGACATTGGAATCGGGCGCGTCAACGGTCAAAAACAAGCCTTCAGATTCATAAACGCATGCGGGAAACGTTACGGGTTTTCCGTCGGTTCCCGTTCCGGTCAGCGTTGCCGTCCACCCGGGATAATAAACGACAGGAATGCGTTTCCCGGATGTTGGGCTGAGAATGACAGAAAAACGATTTGCTCCGCGCCAGATTACGGGCGCCTCGGAACTGTTTGGAATGGCTTTTTGATCATTTGACGTAGATGGCGTTGCCAAGTCCTTCGTTACTCGATTATAATCAACATTGTCCTTAAACGATATTTTTTGCCCGTCAAAAGACATGAATTGTTCACAAAAATCTTTTTCCGCCCAAACCCCGCGGGCGTTTCCCTCCAGCAGGAATTGGACGTAATTCCGGAGTAAAAACGTTCCTCCATACCGCATAGTAGTTGTGTGCTGATATAAGCCATTGTAAGCGTAGAAGGAATCGCGATTCCATTGCGCCAATTCAGATTCGCGATCAACGGAACTGGTCTGTTGAAACGATGAAGGAAGCCAGTTGACGCCCTGTTTACAAATTCTTCGGCACGGAATTGACCATTCCGCCGTTTTTGAGTCAAATATTGATGCTGGAATTGGCGTCAATAGACGCTCAGAGTAGACAGATAAATCCAGAAGAACAAGAGCAATGATAATCAACGCGTTTAATTGTCGATTGCTTTGATTCTTTAACAGACAGCAAACAGCAAACAGCAGGAACGCCGACACAAACTGCAAGGTGAAAGTCGAAATCCCTCCATGTTCAGTTTCCCAGTTCCCTCTGTATGGTCCGTATTGATTATTGGACAGCCCGTCTGTAATCCAGGGGAGAACGGTCGGAGCGATAAAATACCATGCGATTATTGCAATTGCCGTTATTCCTAAACAGACGTTAAGGCGGTATCTGAATTGAGCGTCTTTACAAAGGCGATCCCAGCCGTAGGCGGATAAAACGCTAATTCCCATTGCAGCAACGGTCAGCCATTTCCCCGGATAACGAAACATGCCGTAACCGGGGAAAATCGACGTCAAAAGCCAATATACACCGCCCCAGCCGGAAGAAATGTTTTGATTATAGTCTGTTCCTGACCAGTATCCAATTGTTTGAATCAGGTATCCGATTGACAATCGTCCCATAGACGCCAATAAAGCCAAAGCAATTATCCAGCTTATCCATATTCGTCGATTGTTTCCCCGATAAAAGGTTAAACTTAGACAGGCGAGAAAAAACGGGACGGTTCCCATATAAAGCGACGGAACCCAAAAGGCGACGTCCGAGCCGGGCAAGGCGTCAATCCAACGCTGATATATTGGGAATTGTCGTCCGTAAACTTCCGGGACTGCAAACTCTAAAACTCGCCATGGAGGGACGCTATAGGCGTATTGATTTTCTGCTGCTGCGATAGAATTGTTAGGTTGTCCTCGGTCGCTGTTAAACGTCAATTCAATTGTTGGCAGTGTTTGTACAGCAGACAGAATAAATCCGCAAATCGCAATTCCGGCTAATATTCCAACGGATAAGAATAATGAACGCATTGAGCCTGAAAATATAACGGCGGTTGATTTCTGCTTCTCGGTTTTTTTTCGTGTTTTAAAAAATATCATTAACACTAAAATCAGAGCTAACATTCCCAGATGATAAGCCGTTTGAACGTCCCCGCCCAACGTCATCAGAGCCAATACAATTCCAGACAAACAGATGTATTTCAGTCGCCGGGTTCGCAATGCGCGTTCAATGCCATATACTCCCAGCGGAAACCAGGCGGCAGAAACCAGATACGGAAGGTTTGAATATTGAAATAAAACGATTCCCCCAAACCCGTAAGAAATTGCTGCAATTATTCCTGCGCCTACAGATCTTCCCCAACTCCGAACGAGAAAGAACATCGTTCCGACTGCCAGAAGTACATGACCAATTATGTATAAGTTAAACGCCAACCAAGCGGGAATTGGCAAAGCTAAAATCCACGTCGGTGGATAGAATAACGCCGTTGTCGGGTTTGCCGCCAAGGGAAATCCCAAATTCAGATGCTGCGTCCAAAAGGGAATATCGCCCGCTTGAAAGCAGCTTCGCAGATACAAAAATAACGGGTAATAAAAATGCGAAGCGTCGCGATAACCGGGAATGGTTCCCGGATAGAATATCAAACTGGAAAAGACATACGCAGCCGTCAAAAGGACGATTGACGTCAATACTGTATAAACGACTGCGTTGAGTTTATTCATGCCGTTTTGCGTTTGCCAAACCAATTGAAGGACTGGAAAACAACTGAAACGAACAAGCCAATCAGACCTGCAATGATTAACGATTTGCCCGGATTGATAACCGCGGCGTTGTGCATAATGTGCCCCCCGAAAACCAGTCCGACGCCACAAATGCTCATTCCAACGCTCAAACTTAACAACGGGCGTTTGGCTGGGCTTACAGCTTCCCCTTGAGGCGTATCGACAATCAAAGTCGGCGTGTTGTCAACGGAATTATTCTCTGCTGAAGAGATATTTGCGGTTTCAACAGGCGAGTTATTTCCCTGCGCGGTTGCCGAACGGTTTAAAGCCTCGTGGGACGGCGCAGCCTGCTGAGAAAACGAAAACATATCCTGGGGCATGAATTCGACATTATTCACGTTTGACAATTCGCGATTTTCCTCAAAGGTTGGCTCCATGTCATTCTCGCTTTGCGGAACCTGCCACGAATCGGAACTTGCTTCTGCCTGGCTGATGCTCAGAGAATACAAATCTGCCAAAGGCGTCGGAGAAGTTCGCCCCGGCGGTGGCGTCTGAAAATCGCGAAATGGATCTGAACTATCCGGATCAGAACGATTATTCCATCTGGATTTTTTATCTGAACTGCAACGTTCTGGACTCCAAACTCCTGAAAGAAAGTCGTCTGCTCTGGAACCTATGCGATTGATATCGTCTTCTAAATTCCAGGCGTTCATTTGAGACCCTGTTAAACAGGAATTCCAGTCGTCAGAATACAAGTTGTCAGCGCTCATTATACACCAAGCTTTCTTGCCATAGTTGCCCATATGACTATTGACTATTTATCGACTATTGTAAGTATCGGAATTTTAGACGATAAACTATAGCGATTCTAACGATTATTTCGACAGACAACTACGCGCTTCAAGCCGGCAAAATCGCAAGCAGTCTTGATGTATGTTAATTTAGGGGCTCTAGATAGAATATCTAAAACTTGATCATGAATTATTGGGCTTAACTCAAATAAAAGCCAGCCGTCAGGTTTGAGTCTGTCGGGCGTCTGAGCCAGGATTTTTTCGATTAAATCCGTCCCCTTCGGACCGCTAAAGAGCGCAACCGACGGTTCAAAATCGCGAACGGAAGCGTCGAGCGTCGAGCGTTCCTCCTCCCCGATGTACGGTGGATTGCTAAGAATAAAATCAAATTTCTCCTCTGGTTTAATCGCGGAAAACAGATCTGAACATCGAAATTCGATTCTGTCGCTAACCTCGTGAGTTTTGGCGTTGAATTTTGCGACCTCTAAAGCGGGCTGAGAAATGTCGACCGCTACAAATTGGCAAGATGGCAATTGCTTTGCCAGAGTTATGGGGATAATCCCGGAACCCGTTCCGATGTCAAGAATGTCCAGTTTGACGTTTTGCAGAGGATTGGCGCGCGGGATGAATTTAATATACGTTTCCCCGGTTTCCGAATCTGTAACGGAATCTTCTGATGATGAATCCGAGGCATCTTCCGATTCCGTTTTTTCCTCTTGTCCTTCTTCTCTCAGCTCTTGCTTTTTAATGATGTCTAGGGTTTCGATAATCAGATGTTCCGTCTCCGGACGGGGAATGAGCGTGTCCGAAGTAACCTTGAAAGACAACGAATAAAATTCCTTTTCCCCAATCAGATAAGCGGTTGGCGTTCCTGAAGCTCGACGTTTGACCAAATCGCGATAAACAGTTCGAACGTTGTCAGAAGCAACTTCCGTAAATCGCGTATATAGCCCAATGCGCTCGCAGTTCATTGCTTTTGCCAGCAAAACATCAGCGTCAAGACGAGGCGTATCAATCCCATGCTGAGCAAAATAGTCAGCAGTCCATTTTAATAAACGTCCAACGGTCCAAACGTCTTGTTCTTGCGGGTCAGGCATAATTCATTTAAAAGCAGGAACGCAAGATTCAAACTGACAATTGCAGCGGTTCTTGCGTTCATTGAGATATTGAATTTCAATAAAACTATAAATCTTTCTCGAAATCTGCCAGCGTTTTAGCTGTAACGGCAGAAATCAAAAGGGCATCCAAAGTAACTCGGTCTGCTTTTTCAGAAACCGTTTTACTAATGGATTCTGGAATTTCGCCAAATCGGGTTTTAAGCGTTAGAAGAATAGAATTACGAATTCCTTCTTCTCTCCCTTCTTCTCTCCCCTCTTCTTTCCCTTTTTCTCTGCCTTGTTCCAGACCTTTAGATTGACCTTCCATGAAAAGTTGTTCTGCTATACTAACCATGCCTTTATCTCCTTGGTCAACATTGTTATTGGAAAAAAGTATTTCTTTGATTTTCTCTTTTTTTAAGTTTCGAGCGCGACGCAGTAAATAAACGATAAACAATCGCGTCAGCTGACGGTACTTTGGGATCTGCGAGTACGGACGCAAAACCTGCAGAGCTTCCTGAATGCGATCGGCAATGTCATGACGCAATATTGCCTGCATTACTTTTAATACGGGTTCAAACTCTAAAACGTTCACATCCTTTGGTAATTGAGTGAACGGAATCTGATTTAAATCAAATAAAATCGCTTCCAGGTTTAACGTATAGCGTTCAGCTCCCGACAAAATATTAAACAATTCCTTAAGCTCGCATGGCGAGGTAAAGGGACAATCTCCATTATGAATTATAATCGGAATTACAGTTGGAAAGCGGAAATTTTTTAGCGTTTTATCAGATTCCTGAGCAGCCTTGAGTTCCTTTTCCATAATTCTGACGGTATAGCGAGTCAGCTGGAAAATAGTAAATTGATCCGGCTGCGATTTGTGCTCCAGAATAACGTCAACATGCAAATTCTGAGCGCCCTGCTTTAAGGGAACAACGTAAATCAGGTCCGCTGCAGAATTCTTAAAATAATCTGAATCGGTTAGAGATCCGTTTTGGATTTCCAGTTCTTCCAAATTAAGCTGACAGACAATTTCTGGAGACAAAACGTGGCGTAAAAACGCTTGGGCAATTTCCTTCGTTCCAAACGTCTGTTTGAAAAAACTGTCGTGCGTTATCGAAAACTCCTCTTTGAGTTTTTCAGACACAAAAGGAATTTCATCGTCTGACGATTCGACAGGACAATTATCGGTATTTTCTTCAGACATCGGAGGACAATTGGATCAAAGAGCCGCCGCCGTTGCTATGTTTATTGACGTTGTCAATTACTCAATTCTTCCAACAATCCAGTTTTCGCAGCCGGATTCGGTTAAGGATTGGCGGATGGCGTCAACGGATGCAGGGTTGGCAATTACGACCATACCCAAACCGCGGTTGAACACGCGCGCAATTTCGGCGTCTTCGACTTCGCCCAGTTTCTGAAGCCAGTTGAACAGAGTGGGAACCGTCCAGGAGCCTTCCTCAAAGACCGCTTTGAGTCCTTCGGGAATGATTCTGTCAACGTTTTCCTGCAAACCGCCGCCGGTGATGTGCGCCAAACCATGAATGGACGGAGCGAGCGCGTCGTTGTCCAGCAGTTTTCGAATCGGCTTGACGTAGATTTTTGTTGGCGTCAGAAGAGCTTCGCCAACGGTCTTGCCGAGTTCTTCAACGTAGTCGGTAACTTTCAAGCCAGCTGCTTCAAAGACGATTTTTCTAACCAGCGAGAACCCATTGGAATGAAGTCCGGAAGAGGCGATTCCGATAGCGACGTCGCCCTTGGCGATCTTTTTGCCGTCGATGATGTTCTTTTTGGACGCGACGCCGACGCAGAATCCCGCCAGGTCGTATTCGCCCGGTGCGTAAAGATCCGGCATGATAGCGGTTTCGCCGCCCAGCAGCGCGCTGTTGGCTTGAACACAGCCGTCGGTTATGCCAGAGACAATCTGTTCCAGCAGCGGCGGGTTGTCTTTGTCCATGGCAACGTAGTCAAGGAAAAACAACGGTTCCGCCCCGCAGCAAATTGCGTCGTTGACGCTCATGGCAACCAAGTCGATGCCGACGGTGTCGTGCTTTCCCATCATAGTAGCGACTTTGAGCTTTGTTCCAACGCCGTCCGTACAGGAAATCAGAACCGGGTCTTCATAGTTCCGGCGCATGAGAGGAGAACTGTAATCCAGAGAAAACAGTCCAGCAAACCCTTGCGGGAGTTTTATAACTCGGGGCGAGTTGGTCTTCTCCATCAGTCCCGGCAGGCGTTTCATAGCCTGATTGTATACGTCTAAATCGAGTCCAGCGTCTTTGTAGGTTAATTTTGCCATGGCGATTAAGTGGGTTGTGGTTTCGGTTGCCGCTCTTTAGCCGAGAGTAATTAATTCTATGAACAATAAATGACCAAAGAACAACCGTTCAACTCATATTATCGCATAAAGCCAGAATAATTCAAGGACGGGGGAGAAAAGAAAAAAATAATAAAAAACGAACTCTTTTCTCTGGCTTACGTCTATCTAAATGCCAATTTTTACAACGTTTATTCTTTTTTTTCGTTTAATCTGTTTATCCCTAAAAAAACAGCAACGTTTTTCAGCAGTTGAAGCGGAGATTCGTCAAAATCCATTCTGACGTTATTAACCTCTGCCCATTGAGACAAATAAAAAGCGCTTGAATGTCCATAATGGCTGGACGTGATATATTCCCGGAATTTTGAGTTGTCAACGTTTAGTTTGCATCCGGTTCCGAGAGCCTGACAACCCGTAACCGTCTGAAAAACTTTCAAAGCCGTATCGTCCGGATTAACCATCGAACTTATTGGCTTTTGGGTTGCGTTGGTTGCCAGAAGAATATTCTCATTCGTATTCTCGATCGCGGCGCCAAGCAAAACAGCGCTTTTGATGGAAACATTTCGGCGATACAAATGAGCCAAAGTCCGAATGATAATATTTCCGCCAAGAGAATGACCTATCAAAATCAGATTCTGACGCTGAGTCGATGAAAGGTCGTTAATAATCATGTTTGCCAGAAAATCTGCCGTTGGTTTCACATCGTTCAGGGCGTTAATCCAACGATCCGTAATCGAATCAAATGCGTCCAGGGCGATTTTTAATAACCCTTTCAACGGATTGGAATCTTTAAACGCCTTTGAAACTCCAGATGAAACGACTGTATCCAGGCTAATGTTTTCTCCGTTTTGACATTCCCATGTAACGTTGATAATTTTCTCAGCGTCAGGGTAAATCGTTTGGAGCAGCTGGAGAGCCTTTTCCTGTGGATCGTCTGCTGAATATAAACCGGGAATATACAAAATAATCATAATTTTAGCGCTCGCTTATATAGACTCTGATTTTTTCCGAAGTTGCTGAAGATAAAACAAACCACCGTGTTCTGGAAATGGATCTGTGGAAATCTCCAGAAATTGTTGGCGATTAATCAAACCTCTAAAACCGTGTCCCAAAGCGTGTTCAGAACTGACTAACGAATAAATGCCCAAAATATAATCGGCAATGTTAATTACAGAGATAATTTTGTCCTTAACTCCATTGCAGGCTGGGCGGATAATGTTGTCGTTGTTGTTTATAGCTGCCCCTAATAAAAGGGCTTTCCAGATGCGCGCTCTTTTTAAGTTTAATTTGTATAAGATTTTTAGGATAATATTGGCGCCCAAAGAATGACCAACCAAAATTATTTTTTCTCTTTCTTCCTCAGACAAATGCAACAACGATTTTGCTATGGCTTTAGCCGTTTTCTCGGCGCTGTCCAAAGCCTGAATCCAGCGGACGCCGAGATCTAAAGGAAGAAACGCCTTTGATGGGATAAATTTGTTATCGGAAGGCAAAGAGCTAACCGTTAGAGCGGTTTTAGACAAATAGTTATTCCATGAATCGGAAAAAGACTCGATATCCATTGACTCCCATGGAAAGCTCCACTCGTTTGTTGTTTTCCGTTCCCAAGGCAAACTGGAAATGCTGTAGGAGGAAGGAAAAACATCGCCAAGCGCATGAAGCATTTCCGCTTGCGAGTCATTTCCTGATAAAAAACCAGGGATGTACAATACGGTTTTTGGGGGAATATTTGTCATGAGCTTTTTAAAAGCCATCTAATTAAAATCAATGGAACAGGATCGCTGCATATTTACCCATGAAGCAAAATGCAGCATTATACCTATCGATTAAAATTCTACTGTTAAAACTCTTCTTTATCAAATGTTGAGTTTTTATTGATTTCTCCATTCCTTTCAGCTGTTTTGTACTGCTGTTTTGCTCTTTCCTTGAGCGCATTAATATTTTCATTTCTAATAACGTTATCAGCAGTTCGCTTCAAATCCGCTTCTGAAACGTTATGAAAAGTGGGGTTACTCCTTGCAATAGCGGCAAGGACTTTAAGATAAATCAATCCAGAAGCCCAAGTCAAACCGTAAATGGTTGTACCAATTACCGCCAACGCTCCCACTGTTCCCAAACCAGGAATTAAAGAGAACACGGTTGTAAGTACAAGACCGCCAACAAAATAAGCAGCCAAATTGGTGCAAACGGCTGTACCAATAGATTTTACAAGATTCTTGGTAAAGGGAATTCCAAGTTTATCGTTGATACGATAATACATTGACCAAATAAATCCAGCGCTCATTGTGGTAGCAACTGCGCCGCCAAAGCCGGGGATCCACCCACCAGCCAGCGCGCCAGCCGTCGCTCCAATCGAATGACCTTTTACGATATCGGAAATCTCTTTGCCCATCCATTTTTCGCCATTTTTGTGCATAGCATCCAAAAGGTCGTATGCAGCCTGGAGGACAAGGTCATCGCCGCCATCACTATTGTTGTATTCAGATGACATAAAAACTCCTTCCTTACAAATCAAGGAAAAATGATGAAATTGCATTTTCCCCAATTGCGATTCGATCGAACCCCTTGAGGATAATGTATAAATTAAAAAACGGTGAAAATGTAATTCTCAATAGGAATTATCGCCAATATAACTATGGCTCATCCGGTAACTGCGTACCTGAGCAATAAAAGGTATTGAAAAAGCATGGGATTCTCTCTATAATATAAAAAAAAACAACAAGTCCATATAGAAAGGAACCCCATGACTAGAAATATTATACACCTTACTCAAGG